>CADAXR010000187.1 GCA_902791945.1 uncultured Bacteroidia bacterium | reverse complement strand
GCCGAAAGGGCGCCCACGGCATTCAGGTTGGCCGGAACTTTTTCTTCATCAGGTCCGACGGAGATGGCATAAACGGTGTCTCCATCGGCCGTTGTAAAGGCGGGACTTATACTTCTTGCAAGGCCGGCCGATGCCATCTGGGAGAGGTGCTTGAGCTGGGCAGGGGTGAAGTCCCCGTTGGTGAATAGGGCAACAAGGGTGGTATTGGTGGTGCCGGAGGGGGTGCTGATAAACAGATTCTCTTCGGCCGTTTGCAGCAGCGTCGTGTAAGAATCGGCCTCGTCGGATTGCATTCCTGCTATTTTCTTTCCCCGGTAAAAGATATCTCCATAACTATTGAGGACCACCGCAACTCCTATCTGGAGGGGACCCATCTGAACGGCGGCATACCCGATGCCGGCTTTCTGGGCCAGCGCTAAACCGGCCGCCTTTCCTACGGTGGCACCTGTTCCGGAGCCTACGCTGCCGCTGAGGGGGTTATTTGCTGTAAAAGACGCCTCGCAGGCCGCATAGCCCATTTTCTCGTCCGGGCGAACGGTGGCGCTTCGATACCCCAGGTCATAGATGCAACTCTGGCACACGAGGGGTACCAGGGCGCTTCCGGTCTCGTATCCCACACCGTGCTCTTCCAGGCAGCGCACTACGCCGCCCGATGCCGCCAGGCCATAGGCCGAACCTCCCGAGAAGACCAGGGCGGCCGCATCATCCTGCGCGTTTCCAACGCTGACTCCCCGAATATCCGAGAAGGGGATGGTCTTCAGGTTGGGAACCTGTCCCTGTACCATAAAGGCCGATACCAGCAGTACTCCCAAAAAGGTCGAAAGAATTTGTTTCATAGCGAATATGTCGTATAATATGACAAAGATACACATTTATCAGATATCTGGCTGCGACCGAAAAACTTTCACCTAAAGTTCTGCCGATGTTCATTACTTTCCACTTTCTACTCATCGTCTTCCGGCGGTTCCAGGGTTTTGTCAAACTGCTCCATGGCCTGGGCTTTGTCGGCTGCGGCAATGTCTATGTAGGGTTTCATGGACTGGTAGTCGCTGTGGCCGGTCCACCGCATCACCATGACAGGCGGGATGCCGATGGACAGGGCGTAGCAGATGAAGGTTTTCCGGGCGGCGTGGGTGCCCACCAGTTTCCATTTGGGAAAGACTTCTTCTATACGGTTGCCGTTCACGTACTTGCTTTTGCGGATGGGCTCGTTGATGCCGCAAAGCTCGCAGAGATCCTTGAGGGCCGCGTTCATCTGCTGGTTGGTGACGACGGGGAGGGCTTTATCGGCCTTAAACTTACAATCTTTGTACTTGTCCAGGATGGCACGGGAGTAGCTGTTGAGATTGATGGGAATGGCGTCGTGCGTTTTCTGCGTCACTACGTGGATATACTGCTCGTCGATATCGCTTCGGCATAGCTTGAACATGTCCGAGAAGCGGAGCGACGTAAAGGCGCAAAAGCAGAACAGGTCGCGGGCCTTTTCGATACCGCCGGCTTCCTGGACGATTTTTGTGTAGGGCGTACCGTCCCAATCGACCAGCTTTACCTTGGTGCCGTTGGGCGGGATCTGGTAATGATAGACCCGCATCAATTCTTCCCGCGTAAGGAAGATGACGGGCTTCTGGATAAGCTTGAATTTGGGCTGATAGCGTTTGATATCGTCCTGTTTGGTGTATTTGTTCCTAAGCGCCCAGTTGAGGAACCAGACCAGGTTCTTGTACTGCTTTTTCACGCTAACCTCCTGCAACTGCGCTTTCTCGCGCAGGTATTTGATAAAAGCGGTAATGCCGTCGGCATCAAAATATTCCAGGTCGTGCGCCTTGCCAAACTGGCGGACATGTTTCTGGAAGGTATGCATGGCATGACGGGTCGACAATTCCCAGCCGGCATTGCCGCCCTGCTCCCGGATGAACTTGTCTATCCATTGGTTCATGGACAAATTGAGCGCCGGGTCCTCCCGCTGCAAAGCCTCCCGAACTTTCTGCCGAAGTTCTTTCGCCGTGGGACGTTCCTGGCACCCATAATATAGGCCGATACCCGGACAGGGCATTCTCCGGCCCGGTTCATTTGTGCGGTAAGATAGAATTGTGTTGACATGGCGTTTGAAATTTTTCGCAAAGGTCGCGCAATTCAAGTCCTCTTTCACTATGAATACATGATGTATTCGATTGGAATTGCCAACTTTGTTTTTTTTCTATGAATCACAGCAAATTTACCTTGGCCTTGTGGCATTTCTATGAACAGTTGTCGGAGGATGGTTTTCTGGATGAATTCCCGGTGGAATATATTGCCCCGGGGGAGATAGAGGTCGATAAGCACCGGATTGTTTTTCCGAATGGGGCGCGCGTTGAACTGACAGCGATGGAATGCGCTATCTACAGGCT
>CADAXR010000186.1 GCA_902791945.1 uncultured Bacteroidia bacterium | reverse complement strand
CATGTAGGAGTAGGACCCGTGGTTGAAGTACTGCTGGAGAGCCGCAATCCTGGCGCTCGGGATGAGCCGCAGGATCATCGGCGGGAACATCAGGATCGCGCCGGCGAAGATGATGGGCATGACGCCGGGGAAGTTGACCTTGAGCGGCATGTAGGTGCTGCCGCCCGCGACCTTGTTTCCGACGGTCTTGCGCGCCATCTGGATCGGCACTTTGCGGACGCCCTGGCAGAGGATGATCGTGAGGGCGGTGACGACCGCGAAGATGATGATCAGGATGAGCACGTGCGGGGTACGGAAACGGGCGTCGCCCGAACCGCCGCTCTGGTACATGTCGTACAGCTGGGCGATCGCTTTCGGGAGACGGTCGATGATGCCGATCGTGATGATGATCGACACGCCGTTGCCGATGCCTTTGTCCGTGATCTTCTCACCGAGCCACATCAGGATCATCGTGCCGCAGGTCAGGATGATGACCGAGAAGAACACGAACGCGGAGACGTTGCCGCTGACGAGCGGCTGTCCGGGGAGCGCCGAGGGCAGGCCGAGGCGTTCCGGATGCGTCATGGCGATCGCGGTCATCGCGCCCTGGATGATGCAGATGACGATCGTGAGGTAGCGGGTGTACTGGTTGATCTTGTTCATCCCGGCCTCGCCTTCACGCTTGAGGCGTTCGAGCGAGGGAAGGACGGGGACCAGGAGCTGCATGATGATGGAGGCGGAGATGTAGGGCATGATGCCGAGCGCTCCGACGGCGAACTGCTGGAGGGCGCCGCCGCTGAAGAGGTCGATCATGCCCAGGAAATTCCCTGCCGTCTCCTGGGAGAGCTTGTCGAAATAAACCTTGAGGTTAGCTGTGTTGACCCCGGGGCACGGGATATTGGCCGCGACCCGGCAGACAATGACGACCGCTGCGGAAAAAAGGATCCTGTTACGGAGTTCCTTGATTTTGAAAGCGTTGATAAATGCTTTGAACATGTTGCCTCAATTTCCGGCGGGGACGCCGCAAGGGTTATTCGATGACTTCGACGGAGCCGCCGGCAGCTTCGATCTTGGCCTTGGCGGAGGCGGAGAACTTCTGCGCCTTGACCTTGAGGGCCTTGTTGACGTCGCCGGTGCCGAGGACCTTCAGGGGGGCCTTGTTCTTGGCAACGAGGCCGGCCTTGAGGAGGACCGCTTCGTCGATCTCGGCGCCCGCTTCGAAGACTTCGTTGAGGGTGCCGACGTTGACGACGTTGCAGATTTCCTTCACGCCGTGCATCTTGAAGCCGCGCTTCGGGATGCGGCGGAAGCTCGGGGTCTGACCGCCTTCGAAGTGGTGGCGGATGGAGGCGCCGCTGCGCGAACGCTGGCCTTTTTCGCCGCGGCCGCAGTTTTTCGCCGCGGCCGCAGGTTCCGCCCCAGCCGGAGCCGTCGCCGCGTCCGACTCTGTGTCTGTTCTTGCGGGAGCCGGGAGTCGTTTCGAGACTATGAAGATTCATGATGAACTCCTCTCTTATTTCTTGCCGAGTTTCTCAAGGACCTGTTCCTTGGTCTTCAGCAGGGCGATGGCGCGGAACGTCGCCTTGACGACGTTGGCCGGGTTGCTGGAGCCGAGGGACTTGGCGAGGACGTCGACAACGCCGCCGAGGTTGAGGACGGGGCGCATGGCGCCGCCGGCGATCAAACCGGTACCGGGGGATGCCGGACGCAGAAGGACCTTGGAGCCGCGGAATTTGGCGGTCACGGTGTGGGGGATGGTGTGGCCGGCGAGGGGCAGGACGACCATGTTCTTGCGGGCAGCTTCGCCGCCCTTGCGGATGGCGTCGGAGACTTCGTTGGCCTTGCCGTAGCCGAAGCCGACTTTGCCTTTGTGGTCGCCGACGACGACGAGCGCGCCGAAGGAGAAGTTACGGCCGCCTTTGACGACCTTGGAGCAGCGATTGATGCTGATGACGACTTCTTCAGTGTCGGACTGCTCGCGTTCCTCTTTGGCCGGAGCGTCTTTTCTGGATTTGTCAAAACTCATAGTGTTGATACCTCTTAGAATTGGAGGCCGGCCTTGCGGGCGGCGTCGGCAAGCGCTTTGATTCTGCCGTGATACTGGAATCCGCTGCGGTCGAAGACGACCTTGGAGACGCCTGCGGCGATGGCCTTTTCAGCGGCGAGCTTGCCGAGAGCGGCGGCGGCTTCGACGTTGCGCTTGAGGTTCAGGGCCTTGAACTCGGGAGAGAGCGTGGAGCTGGAGGCAAGCGTGACGCCGGCATCGTCGTCGATGAACTGGCAGTACATGTTGTTCGCAGTGAGACTGACGCAGAAGCGGGGGACGGAGGCCGTCCCTGCGACTTTTTTGCGGAGACGCACATGGCGAAGCTGTCTTCTGACTTGGGAATTGCGAGTCATTCTTTAATTCCTTTCACCCGTTATGCGTTCTTCTTGCCGGGCTTGATCGTGACCTGTTCGTCCGAATAACGGACACCCTTGCCCTTGTAGGGTTCAGGCTTGCGGAAGGCGCGGATCGTGGAGGCCACGGCGCCGACGAGCTGCTTGTCGTATCCCTCAATGGAGATTTTGTAGCCGTCGGCCACGGTGAGC
>CADAXR010000185.1 GCA_902791945.1 uncultured Bacteroidia bacterium | reverse complement strand
CTCGTCGCTGCCGTCGTCCGGCGAACTGCCGGCCGGAAGGGTCTCGGCCCTCGAGCAGAAGTTCCTCCGCAGCATCCAGGAATACGTGTCGGCGAATCTTCACCGCAATATTACCCTCGACGACCTCGCAGAAGTGGTCTGCCTCTCCCCTTCTTCCCTATATAAAAAGATGAAGGAGTATGCCGACATTTCACCGATGGAGTATGTGATGAAGGTGAGACTCCACAGGGCCGTCGAACTCTTAAAAGACGACTCGCTCTCCGTCCAGGAAGTTGCTCAGGCTGTCGGTTTCAACACCCATTCCTTCTTCTCGGAATGCTTCAAGAGGGAATTCGGAATGACGCCCCGCGCCTGGCGGCTCAAGGGAGTGCCGAAATCAAAAAATGTAAAATAGTTGTAATTCTCGAAAACTTCGATGTAGCATAAGGGATTGTTTCAGATTATTTTTGCGATAGATAATTTGGATTTTATGCGAAAATTAATCTTATCGATCCTTTCCCTGTTCCTTGCCCTGGCTGGATTTGCCCAGCAAATCAAGGTCTCAGGCATCGTCACCGACGCTAACGGAGAACCTCTTCCCGGCGCCGTCGTGATGGTTCCCGGCACGAGCACAGGCGCTTCGACTGACGCGGAAGGACGCTACAACATCAGCGTAGGTCCTAAAGAGACCCTCGAGTTCTCATGTATCGGCTACGCCACAAAGACAATCCCCGTTGAGGGACGGGCGATCATAGACGTGACTCTCGAGGACGACAGCCTGATGCTTGAAGAGACGGTGGTCGTCGGCTACGGAAGCGTCAAAAAGGTCAACCTGACCGGTGCCGTGGACCAGGTCTCCTCCGAAGTCTTCGCCGGCCGACCTTCCTCCAACACCACCCAGATGCTCGTAGGTGCCATCCCGAACCTCAACATCTCGCTCTCCGACGGTAAGCCGAGCCGCAGCGCGGACTACAACATCCGAGGCACGACCTCCATCGGCGGCGGCGGAAGCGCCCTCGTGCTCATCGACGGAGTAGAAGGCGACCCCGCCCTGCTCAACCCGGACGACATCGAGAGCGTCTCGGTCCTGAAGGACGCGGCGTCGGCCTCCATTTACGGATCGAGGGCGACATTCGGCGTCGTGCTCATCACGACCAAGGAGGCAGCGAAGGAAGCCGGCAAGTTCAACTTCAACTATAACGGCAACTTCTCCTTCCTGCAGCCTACCAACCTCCCGGACATCGTCGACGACGGATATGTCTATGCGAGCCTGTTCAGAGACGCCTACTACAACTATATGGGCGTCGAGCCTTCCGGAATGAACACCAGCCAGGAGTTCTCGCAGGCCTGGATGAGCGAATTCCTCCGCCGCAAGGAGAAAGGCATCACCGACGAGGTCGCAATCGACGAAAGCGGCCGCTATGTCTATTACCAGACCCACAACCTCTCCGCCAGCGGCTCGACCGACAAGATTGACTATTATCTTTCCGGCCGTATCTACAAATACGACGGTATCCTCAACTTCAATCCGGACACTTATTTCACCACGTCGCTGCGCGCAAAGTTCACGGCCCGTCCTACCGAATGGCTGACAATCAGGGAGAACATCTCCTTCAACTACGACAAGAACCACATCCCCGCCGGCTCCAACCAGACCAACAACGGTATCTATCTGCGTGCCATGGCGGCCTCGTGACCGGCAAGAACTACACCGACAAGTTCCGCAACGAACTCAGCACCACGACAGGTCTCCGGGCCGAATTCTTCAAGCACACCCTGCGCCTCAACGCCGACTTTACCTTCAAGGCCGCCTGGTACAACAACACCAAGAAGAACTCGATGGTCTCCTACAGCGAAGCGCCAGGCCAGATTACCTGGCTCGGCACTCCCGGTGTCAACGACTACATCCAGGACACCTGGAACCGCAGCAACTACATCGCGACCAACGAGTATGCGGAGTATGCCAACCTCTGGAACGGCAAGCACGACTTCAAGGCGCTCGCCGGTTTCAACTGGGAGCGTTCGCTGAGCAAAATCGGGCAGATGCTCCGTTACGGACTTATCTCGGAAGATGCCGAGAACATCCAGCTCGCCCTCGGCGACAACATCACAACCTATTCCTACGAAACCCGCTGGCGCACGGCCGGTCTATTCTTCCGTCTCAACTACGCCTACGACGAGCGCTATCTCATCGAATTCAACGGCCGCTACGACGGCTCGTCAAAGTTCCCTCCCAAACAGCAATGGGGTTTCTTCCCATCCGTCTCTGCCGCCTGGC
>CADAXR010000184.1 GCA_902791945.1 uncultured Bacteroidia bacterium | reverse complement strand
GGAGTGGAGCGTATCTGCCAGCTTCTTCGGCAGGGAGTGGATATAGTCCGGGCACGGATGTCCCGGCTGCGTGGGTTTGGTTCGTTTCATTGTGGATGTGTTTTATCGGGTTGGTCGTGCCGCTCCGGGCGTGGCATTTATGGGTCGAGGAATGCCAGCTTGCGGTTGGTACGTTTCGAACAGAAATACATCTTTGCGATGTTCTCCGGGGTCCTCTTGACTTTCTTGAAGATCTCGTCCTCAAGCATGAAGTAAAAGGTGATTACCCATGACGGATAGAACGCCGAGGCGATCATGACCATCCCCAGCGAAAGGCTCAGGTTGAAGAGCGGAGGGAATGCCATCACGACGAAGAACAGGGCGAAGGCGCCCATCAGGGCACGCCGGTCGTCGTGCAGCCAGCGGAAGATGGCAGCCGTGCATTTGTCCGGGATGAGGAGCATCGAGAGCACGAGGCCCGGGAACTGCCACCAGCTCGGCCCCTGGAGAACCAGGAAGCAGAGGTTCACGAGGAAGACCTGCAGGGAGACGATGACCCGGTAGTAGAACCGGGCCTTCGCGGAAAGTGCCATCCGGTGGTAGAAAGCCGTGAAGGTGGCCGAGGTACGCCTGTAGAAGAATGGCAGGACAGCGTAGAAGGTAACGGTCACGAAAAGGACGATTGCAGCAAGGAGTGTCATGTCTATTGTGGTATTTGCATGGATAAGATGGATTCTTGAATCTGCCAGGCATCGCCGGCACGGACTGGTCAGACCATGTTCAGCCGAATGATTCCGTGGGATGCGCCGAGTATGATCTTCTCGACGTCGTATCTCAGGTGCCCACGGGGGTAGTCGCCATAGGCGTAGTCCGTGCGGAGCGTCAGGCAGCGGACCAGGACGGTCTCCCCTTCCTCGCACGTGTCCGAGGTGAATTCGTGGTAGCCGTCCTCGTCCTCGACCTTGATCTGGAAGGAATGCTTCCGGATCACTGCCACCAGCTGCCTGTAGAGTCTCTCGTCCATGGCTGGCACTACATGAAGTCGGCGACGAGCCGGGCCATGTCCATCGAGCAGATCACGTGCTGTCCGCGGGTGTGCTGCACCAGGTCCTCCTTCAGGGCCTCGAGCATCACTTCGAGGGATTCGTAGACATAGACGTAGACCGTGTCGAGCATCTTGTCCTGGCGGGACTGCGCGTTGACCTTGTACATCTTCCCGTTGGTGGGTACGCAGTAGGCGCAGCAGTGCTCACCCCTCGTCGCGGCAGAGATGACCTCGACATGGTAGAGGACATTCAGGTCCATGTTGTCCTCCATGTCGTCGAGTGCGGTCTGGATCGGGACCGGTTCTGCCAGATTGTAGGTCAGCAGGGCGTAGTCCCCGTAGTCGTCGATGTTGCGGAGGAAGTTCGCATCGAGCAGCCGGGGAAGCATCATGTCGCCCAGCTGGCGGAAGTTGGCAATTTCTTTACTGTTCATATCTTTTTTCTTTCGAGTATACTTTTCGCTTAAAAATGATACTCGGATTCCTTTCGGAGATCCGGATTCAAGTGATAATATTGTTTCATCAATGGGTTCTTCCCTGCTCTTCGAAGGCTCCGTTCCCGTGCTTCCGGAGAATCGGAAATTCTTTGAATCCCCTTTTGGCCGCCGGGAAAACGCCGGGAAAACCGTATAGTATAGATGCTTTCGGTAAACTATACTAAACTATTTGGTTTCAGCCACTTGAACCTATAACAAAGATACCTATTTTCGGCCATTTACGCTAATAGGGATGGCATTTCCTCCCCCCTGTTGTCATCACTCCAGAGACTCTTGGACATGTGGCATGAGCAGACTACCGGCATTAAGCCGGTACGGTTACCAGTATAATCCCGAGTATCATTTGACGTGTCAACATTTCTTTGTAATTTAGCGGCAGAGAACGACTTGATATATGGCAAAATACGGATACCTTTTTCTCACAAAAAACCTCTCCACCAAAGACGAAGACCTTGCGTGGATGAAGGCATTCGGCTGTGACAACATCATAGAAGAGGAGGGCGCCCAGGAGAAGTACCGTCCCCAGTGGCGACGGATGCTCACCCGCCTGGGCAAGGGCGATGTGATTGTGGTGAGCAAACTCAGCAATGCCCTTCGCGGCATCCGCGAGCTCGGGGTCTTCCTGGATCTCTGCCGGGAGTATCGGGTCCGCCTGGTCAGTATTCATGACCGGATTGACACCGGCGGTGAACTCTTTCCCGAAACCGGGGTTAACGATGTGATAGACACCATTTCGCGCCTTTCCTCCGAGGCCACTTCCGTGAGGCGATCCGAGCAGGGCCTGAAAAGCAGCCGCAAGGTAAGACCGAACGTTAAACGGGGCCTCCGCCAGTACCGGGACAAGACCATCATCAGCATGTACAACGCTGGACACTCCATCGACGACATCTGGGAGGCAAGTGGATACGCCAGCCGGGCCAGCGTGTTTCGCGTGCTTAACCGTAACGGCATACAGCTTAATCGTGGGCCCCATCACGGGCCACTCGGGAAGCGCAAGAAGAGAGATGAGTGATAGAGTTCACTATTTTAATTGTTTTAATTAAAATAATCATTATCTTTGTCATGTAATATCGTTCGCATTATGGCAAAGATTGAATACACTCCCCTGAACCTCCCGAAGGCCCTCGTCGAGGAACTCAAGATCTGGCGCCTGGCCTTCTGCGCATCCTATGGCAGGACTGTCTCCTACGGCGAGATGATCCGCAGCATGCTCGATTCCATGGAGGATTCCGATCCGGGCGTAGTCGATGAACTGGGACGGATACTTGAGAAGCATCCGGAGCTCTACGACAAAATGGTCGTCTACAACCACACTCCCGGACAGGATGCAGAACAGCAGTCATAGGTATGGATGTCTTTGAGATGAAGTTTTCCAAGGTCTTCCCTCTTCTTATCGCCAAGGGTCAGCGGAAGGGGCGGACGGAAGACGAGGTCTACGAAGTGACCGAATGGCTCACCGGCTATTCAAAAGAAGAATTAGTCTCTCTTCTGGATAGCGATTCTTCTTACGGCGACTTCCTGGACGGTGCACCCCGGATGAAAGGATCTGCGGTATCCGTGTGGAAGAGATTGAGGATCCCAGGATGCGTGACCTCCGCATCTTGGACAAGTTGATCGATGACCTAGCGAAAGGTAAGCCCATCGAGAAAATCCTCTCTGTTTAGACCAGCATGAGATTCAAGCACACCAACCGTCTTGGGTTCTGGTTCGGCCTGATCGATTTCTGCACGGCCGGACTGTTCTTTGTGTTCTACATGCCGCTGAGCGGACTGCAGGACGAGCTCGACTATATCGTGGAGCGACGAGCGTCCTGTCAAGGTTATGCGGCTGGATTACGCTCTGTAATCCGGCACGCCGGACGCGGTTATTGCATCCTGGACTATTTGTCACAATAATGGACATTCTGACTCATTTCGTGCCACTTTGTCCATCTTTTCGGCATTGGGCCAGGCTTTGCAACTCTTTCAAGCGGCTCTGCGAAGGAGCCCCGGGAACAAGGCCTTGCAGAACAGCCCGAAACCGGAACGATTAAAGTTTTTGAGTTATGTTACCTGTAATTAGAAGTACTCGAGACA
>CADAXR010000183.1 GCA_902791945.1 uncultured Bacteroidia bacterium | reverse complement strand
TGCCGCTTCGCCCGTCCGGAGGGCGATGTTCGCCCCGGAGATGCTGACTGTCAACGAATTCTTCTTCAGGGCCGGAGGGCTTGCGGAGACGGATCGCGTCAGGCTCATAATCGAGCTCTACGAATCCTACAGGAAGTTCCTGCCGAAGTGCGAGCCGCTTGACGAGTTTATCTTCTGGGGCGACGTGCTGCTCGGCGATTTCGACGACGTGGACAAGTACCTTGTCAGCGCGTCGCAGCTTTTTGCCGACGTGGCCGACTTCAAGGGCATGGAGGACGGATTTTCGTACCTCAGCGAGACCCAGAGGGCTGCGATGGAGCGTTTCATGGGCCATTTCAAGGAGGGGGAGAGCGCCGAGTACAAGGCGAGGTTCCTTCGCATCTGGAATGTGCTGGCTCCTCTCTATAAGGATTTCAGGGAGAGGCTGAGGGGCAAGGGCATGGCCTACGAGGGGATGGTCTATCGCGCCCTCGCGGAGAGCCCGGAGGCAGTCGTGGACGTGCTTTCGAGGGCTTTTCCGAAGGCGAGGCGCTTCGCTTTCGTCGGGCTCAACGTGCTCTCAGAGTCGGAGCGCAAGGATCGCCACCTTCTGCTGGGACTACAGCGGCGCCGAGGTCAGGGACCCGGCGAACCGTTCTTCCCTTTTTATGGAAGACAACGTGGTCCGTTTCCCTCAGGCTTTCCGGGCGGATCCGGAGGGCCTTCCGAAGACTTCTTTCCGGGCGATCAGCGTCCCTTCATCGATAGGGCAGGCTAAACTTCTCCCTCAGCTTCTCGAGGGCTCGGAGGAGAACCCGATCGGCACCGCCGTCATCCTTCCGGATGAGGGCCTGCTGGAGCCGGTGCTATCGAGCATTCCTCCTGTGTTTGGAAGCGTCAACGTCACTATGGGCCGTCCGATGAAAGGCAGCGCCCTGTTCTCGCTTATGGGCGAGGTGGCGGCGATGCAGCTTCACCTTCGCTGCCGCGAAAGGCAGTGGTATTTTTACCACAGGCAGGTCCGTTCCATCTTTTCCAGCGGCATATTCCGCCGCGTGCTCTCTCCGGAGGAGCAGCAGGCGGTCGATGGCATCGTCCGCGGGCGCAAATTCTATATTCCTGAGGAAGATTTCGGGGCAGGGGAGCTGATGAGGACGGTTTTCCGTCCCGTGGCGGCGGACCTTAAGTCCAATTCGCCGGAGCAGGTTGCATCCATTGCTGCCTATGTCAGGGAGGTCGTCATCGCAATCGCCTCCCGGATGGCATCCGGAGGCGGGATGATGCTGGAGCTCGACTTCGCAAGGCGGTATCTTGAAGCTGTCGACAGGCTTTCCGCCATCAGGCTGGAGATACTCCCCGCGACATGGTTCCGCCTTCTGGAAAGGGTGCTTGCGGTCTCCAGCGTCCCTTTCAGCGGAGAGCCGCTGGAGGGTCTCCAGATCATGGGACCGCTCGAGACCAGGGCACTGGATTTCGACAAGGTCATAATCCTTTCCGCCAATGAGGGCGTCTTTCCCCGCCGCAGCGTCAGTTCGTCGTTCATCCCCCCGGAGCTCCGCCGCGGGTTCGGTCTTCCGACCTACGAGCTCCAGGACTCCGTCTGGGCGTATTATTTCTACCGCTTGATTCAAAGGGCCTCGTCCGTGACGATGGTCACGGACAACCGCACAGAGGGCCTTTCCACCGGCGAGGAGAGCCGCTACATCAAGCAGCTGGAGTACCACTTCGGTGTCCCTCTCGAGCGGATGACGGCGGTGGCCGGCATCGCTCCGGCAGAGGTCCCCGACATCATTGAGAAGACTGCTGAAGACGTGGAGAGCCTGAAGGCCTGGCATCTTTCGGCTTCGGCCCTCAGGAGCTATCTCGAGTGTCCTGTCCGTTTCTATTATTCCAGCGTCAAGCGCCTTAGGGACGACGACGAGATTGCAGAAAGTCTGGACGCAAGGCTGCTCGGCAACGTCCTCCACGGAGTGATGGAGCAGCTCTATTCGGTCCCTGGCGGTGTCGTGACCCTCGACTTTTTGCACGGAGTGAGAAAGGACAAGGCGCGTCTCCTTGCCATGATCGACGAGGGCATAAAGAAAGAGCTCCGTTCCATAGAGGTCTCCGGGCGCGCCTCAAGGCTGACTGCGACTATATGGCCGCAAAAGGGCTCGGGAGCATCAGAATACTCGGCCTTGAAGCGCCGGTCAAGGGGCGGATCTGCGGTTTTGAGTTTGTCGGGACGGTCGACAGGCTGGATTCCGTGGAAGACGGGCTCGTCAGGGTCATCGACTACAAGACCGGCCGCGTAAGCGACGAGGAATCCTATGTCGACGACGGCTCCGTAGAAAAGACCGTCGAGAGTCTTTTCGCCCGCGGAAGCGGTGATAGGCCGGAGATAGCCCTTCAGGTTTACCTCTACGACGCCCTTCTCGACAGGAAGGTCATCGGAGAAAGGAAAATACTCAACTCCGTCTATTCCGTCATAAGGCTCCCGAAAGAAGGGGTCAGGGACTGGCCGGCGACCGACAGGTTCGCTTCCCTGATGTCCGAAAAGCTGGAGGCCCTCCTTGGTGAAATAGCGGACACTTCAGTCCCCTTCAAGAGGACGGAGAACACGAAGACTTGCGAGTGGTGTGACTTTAAAACCCTTCAAGAGGACGGAGAACACGAAGACTTGCGAGTGGTGTGACTTTAAAACTCTCTGTGGAAGATGATTACGATAATGAAAGCGTCTGCCGGTTCCGGCAAGACATATAACCTCGCGAAGACCTACATCCGCCTCCTTCTGCAGAACCCGGATCCTTCGGCCTACCGCCACATCCTTGCCGTGACCTTTACAAACAAGGCGACCGACGAGATGAAGCGCCGTATCCTCAAGGAGCTCCACATCCTCGCGACAGAGCCGGAGAGGTCCCCCTATCTCGAGTCGTTCGTCCCCGCTCTTTGCAGGGACGCTGAGACCTTGAGGCGGCTCTCCGAGGATCGTCTCCGCCGTATTCTCCACGACTACGGCGCCTTTGCCGTGAGCACTATCGACCGTTTCTTCCAGCAGGCCCTGAAGGCTTTTTCAAGGGAGATCGGCCAGTTTGCCTCCTATCAGGTGGAGCTGGACAAGGAGTCCCTTGTCTCCGAGAGCGTAGACAGGCTCCTCGACGGCCTTTCCACAGACAACAAAGACCTTCTTTCCTGGCTTACCGACAGCTCGATGTACCGCCTGGAGTCCGGAGAGAGGTTCAAGATAGACGCCCTTCTCGGAGAGATGGCCCCGAGCCTTGCATCGGACCGTTTCCGCGAGGCGCTGGAGAGGGCCGGGGGAGATTCCGGGACGCTGTTTTCAAAGGAGAACCTTCTGAAAGTCAAAAAGCTTTGCGACAAGGTGGTGACGGACTTCGAGAACAACGTGGTGAAGGCGGCGAATTCGGTCGTAAAGGCTTTCTCCGACGAGGGACTTTCCGTGGAAGACACCTCGCGTAGTTTTATGAAGCAGGTCCGGAACTATTGCACTGTTGAAAAGGGGGCGATGATTAAAAAGCCTTCCGGGCCCTTCCTCGAGCGGGCGGCCGACAGCTCCAAATGGTTCAATAAGGGCGATGCGGCGCGATATGCCGGGTCCCTCGGAGTTCTTGAGCCGGCGGTGGAGGGGTTCCTCTCGGTCTTCGACAAGCCTTTCCGCGAGTACAACACCGCCCGGATAATCCGCGGCCAGATCTACAGCCTGGGCCTTGCAGGCGCCCTTTCGAAGGAGTTTTCCGCGCTGATGAAGGAGAAGAATGTCCTTTGCCTCGACGACTCCAACACCATCCTCCGCGACATTATCGACGGTTCCGACGCTCCGTTTGTCTATGAAAAGCTGGGGGTGAGATACGAGGATTTCCTCCTTGACGAGTTCCAGGACACTTCCACCATCCAGTGGGAGAATTTCCGTCCGCTCCTGGAGAACAGCGAGGCCTCCGGCAAGGAAAACCTTGTCGTCGGCGACGTCAAGCAGTCCATCTACCGCTTCCGCGGTTCCGACTGGCGTCTTCTCGACAGGGATCTCCCTTCGACTTTTGCTGAAGGC
>CADAXR010000182.1 GCA_902791945.1 uncultured Bacteroidia bacterium | reverse complement strand
TCATTGCCGTGATCATCTATCTTGTCTTCTCCCCGCTGGGAATTGCCAAATAATCAGAATGTTTTTCCGGGAAAACAGGTAAAGGAATCTCTCCCGGAAAATCATACAGAACGCTGCTTTCAGCGTGGCTCTTTATGCTGAAAGGCACCTCCCCCGGGAGACCGGACCATTTATTCACTTCTATTCTCCTATCTGTAGATGGTTTCGGTCTCCCGGGTTTTCATCGTTACAGTACAGACCCCCTCGAATTCGAGGCGTTTTTGCGCGATTTTCAGCGCAAAAACCCGAGTGGAACGACGTTCGCCCCATTCGCGAAGCGAATTCAGCATGGGCGAACGCAAGTTACATTCACGCCCTCGATAGGGCGTGAATAGTAACGGCTCATCGCTATAATAGCGGTGAGCTTTTTTTCGTTTGTAGAAAACAGGGCGGAAGTATGGTAGTGTGGAAGTACAAATATCGATTTAAGAGTATAATGAAGTTGTAAATCTTTACAGTTCCTTTGTTGAAAGGAAAACAAACTTGCCATCAAAATACCGGGAAGGAACTATAGACATGAATAACGATGATTTCAAATGCAGATTCATAGAGGAAGAGCTGAAGACCTTTTGGCCGCAGTGGCATGTCGCGAGACGCCTGGGCGGAGGGGCTATTGGCGATGTCTTTGAGATCTACAGGGACAATTTCGAGGTCCGGGAGCTGTCCGCCCTGAAATTGATCCGGATCAGCGACACTGGAGAGGCATACGCCCCGTTTCCCTCTGCGGAAGGAGCGGCACAGTACCGGACTCAGGCGGGTCAGCCACTTATCCCTGAAGGATTTCGATCTGTGATCCAGATCATGGAAGCCCTCCAGGGTGCTCCCAATATTGTTTCTATTGATGACTACTACCTGAAAAAAGACGCATCTTCCACCATGCTGTTTGTGCGGATGGAGCTGCTCACCGGCTTCCGGCAGCTGCTGGCGGAAAGGCAGAGGAACCGGCAGTCGTTTACCATCCCTGAGGTGCTGAAGATCGGCAGGGATATCTGCTCTGCGCTGATGTGCTGTGAAGAGAAGGGGATCATCCACCGTGACATCAAACCGGCAAATCTGTTCATAGATGATTTCGGCAACTACAAGGTAGGCGATTTCGGCGTTTCCGGACTCCTGGATACTGCCCATGTGGCACCTTCAATGACCGGTATCGAGACAATCTCCTATATGGCACCGGAAGTCTTCTCCGTACTCCCCTATAACAATACCGTTGACATTTATGCGCTGGGCCTTATCCTTTACCAGCTCCTCAATAACTGCAGGGTACCCTTCCTCCCGACAGAAGGACCCTATACTGCGAAGGACATTGACAGCGCAAACTACCGGCGCCTGCATGGCGAAGCCATCCCGAGCCTGACGGGTATCCGGGCCGGGGATAGGGCGGTGGATGCGGCTCTCGATGCGATGGTATATCCCGCGGAGGAACGTAAGCCCCATGCGGTGGCCAAGGCTTTCCGCCGCGGTCTTGACGCGGTTGTAGCCCACGGACGATATGAGCTTGCCGAGGAGCTTTGCGAACGAACCAACCGGCCGCGAGATGCTCATCTCGTTGTCGTTCAGCACGACTATCACCCGCGACGTCGCGGCAGCGAGGTTGTTGAGCGCCTCGAAGCTAGTGCCGTTTACTATCGACGCGTCCCCAATCACCGCCACTACGCGCTCGTCGCTCCCCTTGCGGTCGCGGACGGCGGCAAGCCCCGCGGCGACCGAGAGCGCGACGCCCGCGTGCCCGGCGACCGCGGCGTCGGCCCCGCTCTCGGCGGGGTTCGGGAACGGCGCCATGCCGTCGAGCTTGCGGAGCGACTCGAAAGTCTTTCCACCGCGGTCCGTGAGCAGCTTCCATGCATACGCCTGGTGGCCGACGTCCCATACGACCCTGTCCCTGTACGGGTCGAAGACCTCGGAAAGCGCGACGGCTATCTCCACCGCACCGAGCGACGAGGCAAGGTGTCCTCCGTTCTCAAGGACGACTTCTATGATCTTATCGCGTATCTCCTGCGGCGTCATTTGCGGCGGAGGATGAGAAGTGTTGTCGAGTTCTGCCCGAAGGCCTCCACGCGGGAGACGAGTTC
>CADAXR010000181.1 GCA_902791945.1 uncultured Bacteroidia bacterium | reverse complement strand
CGAACGACGCACCCTCTACGACGGCTATCTCTCCCAGCTAAAGCACTGGAGGTAAAGCAGATATATTTATACCTAAAAATCCTATTTTTCCTTAGCGTATAAAGGCGCTTGTATAGGTCCATCGCATGGACCGATATCGGCAAAAAATGTCCTTAAACGCCCGTATTTGTTCAATTTTTGAACCTATACGGGCGCTTTTTTTCTTGCTCGCATGGTTTTTGATTTTTAATGCTGCCGTTTATAATTTTGGTTTATGAAGTCCTATTTTAGTTTGTTAGTAGTTGTGTTGAGTATCGTCTCTGTCGCTGGGTGCGGCACCGTCAGAATCCCTGTGGACTATGACGATCAAGCAGTTGTCAGAGAGGCGTCAGATGTATGTGTTTCGGCGGCGCGGGTGAACCCCTCGACTGTCTGTGTAAGATTCGATGATCTGCCGGGTGGCGTTCTTGTTTCTCCGGCCGACATTTTAATCAATGGAAAACCGGTCTCTGCGGTCTGGAAGTATTATCCCATGGACTTTATGATGCTTTGGAAGCCTGACCGTAAGACAGAGCCGTTCACTACGCTCTTGGATAAACATACTGGGACAGGTTGGCCTTTCTCGCTTTGGGTTGACTTCGAATGTCCGAAGGATTCGGAAAAGGTCTGCATTGACTTCTCCCGCCACATGACGCTCCGCGGAAGACCCGTCTTCCCGAAGCCTGTCATCCTTTCGCTGAAATAGGTTTAGTGTACCTCTGGCGGATTATCTGATTGATTAGCAATGCTTTGACACTTCACGGGTGCACCACGCGGTGCACCCGTGAAAGGTTATATGACTGAGTGACAATGACTTGATGTTTAAGAGGTGCGCGTCATTCGGGCTCGCCGGAGAAGATGGCGTCCCGCAATTGTATGAGGACATCATTGGCCCATTCAGCATCCTGACCGGCGGGGATATGGGCGACGCGGCCGTCGTTCAGTTTCAGGTGGATGTAATAGGCGCAGGGATGATAGGGGTTGGAGGCGTTGCTGATCGAGATGTCCTTGATCCGGTCGATGGGAATCAGCCCCGTTCCGAACGCGAGGAAACCCTCTTTCCGGTACAGGAGGACGGCGCCGTTTAGTTCATTGGCACGGGTCGGGTCGAGGATGATCACTTCATCCGGTTCGGACGGAAGGGGAGTGATGTCCGGTTCTTTCGTGTCCATGGGCACTTCCTTCCGTGCTTCCCGCTTTCTGCGGGCAAAAGGCCGGAAGATGAAGTATGCGAGGCAGATGGCTGCCAGGATGAGAATGGTTACCAGATAGTGCGTTTCCATGATCAAAGTGTGTTTGTCCTTCACAAAGATATGGAAATATATCGAAATTCAAAAAGAATTTATTGATTTTTGTTTTATCCCCGGAGAAAATGCGTCTATCTTCCAAAATGTTATATCTTTGTAGATAAACCACAGAGACAACTCACTGAAACTAAGGATCTGAAATATGAAAAGACTTCTGACCACCCTTGCATTGGCATGCATGACACTGTTTGCGGTTGCGCAGAACAGCCCTATCGGGATGAAGATGGAAATCGCTGAAGTCGAGGAAAACGACAACGAGTACGCCATCTTCACCTATAAGGACCCGGACGGAACCTTCGGATACTACCTGAGCGTCGGCCATGTATTCCAATTGCTGGACCTCTTCCTGGACAACCCCTCGTCTTCCTTCGGCCTTGTCGATGAGACCTGCCTGGTGATGGGGGAGACCATGGACGATGCGTTCGCATTCCTCGATTCGCTCCTGGCGCTGCTGGAGGAGTCCCCCGGCACCACGGCCGAATTCCCCTGCCGCCTGACCACCGGGGCCGACCAGCTCTTCGTCCCCTCGACGGCCAACGCCATCGTAGTCAAGCGCTTCCTACAGGGGAAACGTCTCAACTTTCACTTCGTGAGCGGCAGTCACACCGCCGATGTCGACCTGACCAAATCGGCCATCAAATCCCTCCGCTGGAACCTCGACTTATATCGAAAGCT
>CADAXR010000180.1 GCA_902791945.1 uncultured Bacteroidia bacterium | reverse complement strand
ACATCCACCATGTATGACATGTCCCGCGTGGCGCGCGAGGGCTACTTTGGCAGCACCGACAATGAGGCTGCCCGCGACGCCCAGCGGCAGGCTTGGGCCGCGCAGCGCACTGAAGACTATCGCAGCGGTACCTACAAGCGTGCCGGCGGTGTGGTCGATCCGCTTCCGGACGATGCCCCCTGGTTCGTCAAGGACTATCACGCCTATTACAAGACGCCACGCGGCTACCACAAACGCAGCGGCAACTCCAACGACGGTTGGAATGTCATCGGCACGATGTCTTTCATGAACCAGCCCTTGCTGGACATGGCGGGCGAAATCAAGACCCCCGTGCTCATTATCCACGGCGAGAAAGCCCACAGCCGCTATTTCAGCGAAGGCGCCTTCGCTAAACTGAAGGGCGACAACAAGGAACTCCTCATCATCCCCGGAGCCGTGCATACCGACCTCTATGATGATGTCGCCGGAGTCATTCCCTACGACAGGATGGAAGCCTTCTTCAAAGAGAACCTGAAGTAATGAAAGCCGTGATACTCACATTATTGTCCTGCTTCATCCTGTCCTTGACGGCCTGTGAGAAGATTACAGTTCCACCAGAACAGGAAGAGCCGCAGGAGGAGCAGAAACAGCCTGAAGACAACGGGCAGCAGAACGGAAACGAAAACACGCAGACTATGACCATGGAAATCACTTCCGGCGGCAAGACCATCACGGCCACCTTGGCAGATAACGCCACCGCCAAGGCGCTGGCCGAAAAGCTGAAAGCAGGATCTGTAACCGTAGAGATGAAGGCCAATGGTTTCGAGCATTACGGGCCGCTCGGATTCTCGTTGGAGAGACACGACGAGGAGATTACGGCTGCTTCCGGAGACATCATGCTCTACAATGGCAACAATATCTGCGTTTTCTACGGAAACAACAGTTGGTCATATACTCCCCTGGGGAAGGTTGACGGAAAGACCGCTGACGAGTTGAAAGCATTCTTCGGCACCGGCAGTGTCACTGTTACGTATTCAATGAAACAATAAATGGAATGAAACGAGTAATAGTTATTTCGACGAGCCTTCGTCATGGCTCGAACAGCGATATTCTCGCTGATAAGTTCGTTGAAGGGGCCCTGAGTGCAGGAAATAATGTTGAAAAGATTTCCCTTGCGGGCAAAGAAATCCAGTTCTGCCGGGGCTGCTTCGCCTGCCAGAAGCTGGGCCGCTGCGTCATCAAGGACGACGTGAACGACATCATGGCCAAGGTCTTGGAGGCCGATGTCGTTTGCTGGGCAACGCCCATCTATTACTATGAAATGAGCGGACAGATGAAGACGCTCATCGACCGCCTGAACGCCCTGTATCCGCTGGACTACAGGTTCCGCGACGTATATCTGCTTACTACTGCTGCCGAGGACGATGAACAGACGCCCAAACGTGCCGTTGCCGGCCTCACGGGATGGATAGACTGCTTCCCGAAGAGCCGTTTGGCAGGCACGCTCTTCTGCGGCGGCGTTAACGACCCTCGCGATATAGAGGGCAACAACAAGTTGCAGGAAGCCTTCGAATTGGGAAAAGCGATTTGTTAAATTCAGATTATTCGACCTGACACAAACCCCGACAGTCATGGATGATTGCCGGGGTTTTCATCGGAATTCACACAGAAATTGACTTTTCACGGAATTGTAAATCTCTGAAAATCAATTAGTTAAGTAGTATTGTACGTGATCGTTAACAATTGTCGAACCAATTTTGACGATTTTCGAGGGGTTTATCTACTTGGTATTCAAGTAGATGCGTGTTTTTTTGCAAGGTCCGTACATGAAGATTCTTAGAATACACAGTCTGCCGCCGTGTTTGCTATTGTGCCGTAGTATCCGTATGTACTCGTACCCTACGGCATGTATTATCTTTGCCGACGAATAACAAAAGTGCACGAATTGTTATGGGTAAAAACAAGTTGAAAATCGGGGAGTTTTCCCGCTTGGGCAGAGTGACCGTGAGGGCGCTGAGGCATTACGAGGAGATTGACCTGCTCACTCCGGAGATCGTGGACCGGGATACCGGGTATCGCTATTATTCTGTAGGTCAGTTGCAGAAGGTATTCAGCATCACCAAGCTTAAGAGTATGGGTTATTCGCTGGAGGAGATCCGGGACCTGTGGGACGATGACCAGCATTTCCCTACGGTGGAATCGCTGGAGGAGAAGATCCGGAAGTGTGAGGATGAACTGGCCGTGCTCAAGGAACGGAAACGGATGCTCAAGGCGGTGGTGGCTTCCCAAAAGAAGTTGCACAAAATGGAAAAAGTCTACTTTGAATCGCTTCCGGCCATCACGGTGGCCAGCCATCGTACCATCATCCCTTCCTTTGAAGACCTCGGTCGCCTTTGCTACGAGGTGATTGGCCCGGAAATGGCCCGTTTGGGCTGCGAATGTCCGGAACCGGGCTATTGCTACACCGTTGAGCACGGCGGGTACAAGCCGCAGGACATTGACATCGAGTACTGCGAGAAGGTAACAAAGAAGGGCACAGACTC
This sequence comes from uncultured Bacteroidia bacterium, assembly GCA_902791945.1. GTDB lineage: Bacteria > Bacteroidota > Bacteroidia > Bacteroidales > UBA932 > Cryptobacteroides. The sequence goes on along the minus strand of CADAXR010000180.1, from coordinate 642 downwards.
CGCTCTCATCAAGTTCAAGGACATCCCGGCTGTGCCGCAGGCTGCCTGTCTGAAGGTCTTCGGCCCGTATGAGAAACTCTATGACAACTATGTCGAACTCTTCGCCTATTTGGAGAAGGAGGGCTACAAGATTGTCGATGCTCCCCGCGCCGTTTACATCGACGGCATCTGGAACCAGGAGGATGCCGATAAGTGGCTCACCATCATCCAGGTGCCGGTGGAGAAGGCATAGCAGTTTGTCCCTGTCATCCGCGCCCTTGCGGAAATGGCCGCAAGGGCGTATCTTTGTAAACAAAGAAATGATTCAGAAAGATGCCGTTTGATTTCAAGAAAGAATACAAGGAGTTCTATCTCCCTCCGAGCAAGCCAGTGCTGGTTACAGTCCCGAAGGCGAACTACATCGCGGTGCGCGGCAAGGGCGATCCCAACGAGGAAGGCGGCGCCTATCAGCAGGCCATCGGCATCCTGTATGCCGTTGCCTATACCCTGAAAATGAGTTACAAGACGGACCACCGGATTGAAGGCTTCTATGACTATGTCGTTCCGCCGCTGGAGGGTTTCTGGTGGCAGGAGGGCATTGACGGCATCGATTACAGCGACAAATCGACCTTCTGCTGGATTTCCGTCATCCGTCTGCCGGAT
>CADAXR010000179.1 GCA_902791945.1 uncultured Bacteroidia bacterium | reverse complement strand
AGTTCCTCTACGCTGAGTTTTACTTTCGGAGAAGGCGACACGGACGAACTTAAGCGTGCCAATCCCTACCGTATCGCGCTTTGGAACGATAGAGATACCACTTCGCTTGTCGTAGCCCACAGGATAAGCGCCAAATCCACGATCTGGAGCGGGGCTCCCAAGTTTACTTTCGGAGGCCTGCAGAGCGGAAGGACTTATTATTTCGGAGCCATCAACTTAGAAAGCGGCGAATGCAGCGCCATTATCCCGGCGACTACATCAGAATTTACCAATGTGAGTCCGACGGCAGTGTCTTCGCCCGCAGTGGGTGATGTAATACTCGCCGAGGACTTTTCCCTCATTCCGTGGAATGGCGACGATGTGCTCGCTGCCGCCGGATTCAGGGCAAATGTCGTCTCTGCGTTTGTCGCTCCCTCGGGGGAAACGCCCGAAGGAGTCTATGTCAACCGGTCTGTTGAAAATCTCTTGTTTGATGATAGCGGCTTCCTGGCCGCTTTCGATGCCAGCCGTCTGAAAAACTGGTATGTCATGGGACAGGATGGTGCGGCGGACAACAGGACGAGAATGGCCTTCGCCCGCGTCGGATATCTGAAGCTCGGCGGCTACAGCTGGTGTGCCGCACTGGTCTCGCCTGCCCTTTCCTGCCTGCCTGCGGGTTACAGCGCCAAGGCCAGACTGCAGGTTGTTGCTTCGCGCTATTTTACCGACGACCAGCATATGTTGATCAGCGTCACCGAGGGCGAGACTTCGGGTCACGTTTATACGGCCCATGCACGGACTGACTATCAGAGGCTGCTTCGTGGCGAAATGGGCTGGCAGGAATACACGCTGGACCTTGAGGGCCTGTCGGCGTATTCCCACATCATGATAGGCCCTGACTGGGAGACTGCCGGTACCGGACTTGGCAAGGCTCAGCATCGTATGTTCATCAGTTCAATCAAACTTACTCTCACAGAGTTGAGCAAGGATATTACCGTCAAGGACGTGACCATGAGGAAAGTACTCTTCCACGAGGCGACGGCCACCTGGGATGTGTGCAGTGACGCAAGCGGCTATAATGTGTATCTTGACGGAGCCTTCAAGGGAAAGACGACGGAAGGCTCATTCAGTTTCTCTGAACTTGAGCAGGGCCGCAAGTACACCCTCATGATAGGGGCCCTGACGGCATCCGGGGAAGAAATGGCTTCCGGTGATTTCAGCTTTACAACGGCCGGTGTAAGACAAGTCGATTCTTCTCCTACCAGCCTGTGCGTCGAGTGGGATGAATTGTATGATGTCGCTCCCACGAAACTGGAAACCGGTCAGGACCGGCTCTACGAGATGGCCCTGTATAAGGATCAATCCTGTACCCAGGAACTCGTTAAACTCTATCCTTTCGACGGAGACAAGACGCAGTATTATTCTTTCTGTTCGGGCGGCACGTCAACGGCCCACTGGAATGGTATGGCCGGCGGCGTAAACCGGCTGATGGCGACAAGAATATCGATAGGCTGCCTCACCGAAGGTACAACTTACTGGTTCCGTGTGCGTTCGCTGGAACAAGCAACTGTTAAAGACGGTTACGTAATGACCAACAGCGCCGGCACATCCTCGTGGAGCGACCCCATCTCGGTCTCGACTACCATGGGACATACCCCCTCATCAGGAGAACTTGTTTTCCAAGGTTTTGACCGATACAGTATTCAGAGGGACGTCCACAATAACTGTCCCGGAATGTCACTGGTGATGACTTCGTCCCAGAGAAGCGCTTTCACCGGATGCACGCTGCCTTATTCCGCAGGTTGCAATCTCAACACCTATAAAGGCATGGGCGATGCCTACGCTATCTCAGACTTCGGCGCCATGTTCAAGGCGCAAAGCGGGGAAGCGGGTAATTATGCTTCCGGAGTTACGTTCAATGGCGTCACCCAGTACATCGATGCCGACGGCTGGCATTACGGCGGCAAATTCTTCCCCGAGATGGGTTGTCTCCAAATGGATTCAAAGAGCGAATATTTTATAGGGACTCCCTTCCTGAACAGCGCTCT
>CADAXR010000178.1 GCA_902791945.1 uncultured Bacteroidia bacterium | reverse complement strand
CCCGGGGCCTTCGCCGGCTACATCGAGACCGCCCTCGGCTACAGCGGCTTCTTCGTGCTCGTAATGATAACCTGCCTTGCGACCGTACTCGCCGTGGCGCTGGTCCGCAGGAAAATACCGGCCGGTTTCGGCTGCACATCAAAATGATGAAAAAGACACTCATATCGGCGATCTTCCTCGCCATCTTCTCCCTGCCGCTTCCGGCCCAGTATTTCTTCGGCTTCGGCGAAATCAAGACCGGCCTGGAGGTCCTCCGCGACAAGAAATTCGCCGGCCTTGAAGGCAAACGGGTGGGCCTCGTGACGAACCCGAGCGGCGTGGACCGCCGGCTGAAGTCCACTATTGACATCCTGTCCGAAGCCCCGGAAGTCAATCTCGTGGCCCTTTACGGCCCCGAGCACGGGGTACGCGGCGACGTCTGGGCCGGCGGCAAGGTCCAGGACGACAAAGACCCGAAGACCGGCCTCCCCGTCTATTCCCTTTATGGGGCGACAAGGAAGCCTACGCCCGCGATGCTCTCCGGCATCGACGTGATGGTCTATGACATACAGGATGTCGGGACAAGGTCCTACACCTTCATCAGCACCCTCGGCCTCGTGATGCGCGCCTGCGCAGAGCAGGGGATAGAGGTGATGGTCCTGGACCGCCCCAACCCTCTCGGCGGCCTCAAGATAGAAGGCCCCTGCGTCGAAAAGGGTTTCCATTCCTTCGTGAGCGAGTTCAGCATTCCCTATGTCTACGGACTCACGGTGGGTGAGCTTGCGAACCTTATCAATGAGGAAGGCCTCAACTGCGGCCAGAAAGGCGACGAGCCCGCACTGAAGTGCAAGCTCACGGTCGTCCCCATGAGGGGCTGGCGCCGCCGGATGCTCTACAGGGACACCGAACTTCCCTGGGTCCCTCCGTCCCCGAATATTCCTGACATGCGTTCGGCCATCTGCTATCCTTCCGCCGGCCTTGTCGGCGAATTCAACGACTACCTGAACATCGGTGTCGGCTACACCCTGCCGTTCCAGGTTTTCGCCGCCGAGTGGATAGACGCGGACGCGCTCAAGGCAAGGCTTGACAGCTACGGCATCGACGGTACCGCATTCCGCACCATCCACTTCACTCCCTTCTCCGGAAGCAAGTCGGGAAAGCTCCTCCACGGGGTCCAGTACTACTACACCGACTACGAATCCGCACTTATCACTTTGACCCAGTTTTACGTGATGCAGGCCCTTCAGGAGCTGTATCCGGACCACAATCCGTTCCCCGGTTCGACAAGAAATGCGATGTTCGACAAGGTCTGCGGCACGGATTATGTCAGAAGGAGTTTTGCAGGGCGACTGAAAGTCGACGATATCTGGAGTTTTTGGACGAAAGATGTTGAATGTTTCAGAGCTCTCGCAAAAAAATATTATATTTACAAATAAAAACAGTCTCGTCATGAAAAGGATCATAATCTTGGTGGCAACGGCCGCAGCGGCCTTGTCCCTGGCAGCCTTCCAGTACGACGCTTCCGCTCAGAAGCGGGTAACCTCTTCCTCGGCGTCCTCGACGTCGACCCAGGCCGCTTCTTCTGCCAAAGCGACAACATCTACCCCGGCCGCCTCTTCTGCCAAGGCGACCACTTCCGCAAGGAGCACGTCATCTTCGATCTCGACTCCTCCGGCAAGCAAAGGAACGACGAGTTCTGCAACAAGGGTGACCGGCAGCTCTTCCGGTTCGTCAAGCTCCGGCCAGACCGTCCGCCGCACCGGCGACGGCACCGGCTCGACAACCTCTTCGAGCTCTGTCCGCAGCACCTCCGGCTCAAGCAGCTCCTCCGGCGCTGTCCGTAGCACTTCCAGCTCTGGCAGCTCTTCGGGCGCTGTCCGCAGCACCTCGAGTTCAAGCAGCTCTTCCAGCGCTGTCCGCAGCACTTCCGGCTCAAGCAGTACTTCTGCCAAGGCCGCATCTGCAAGCGCAAAGCAGACGACAAGCGGCGCTTCCTCTTCCTCCGCGAAGAGCAGCTCCACTTCCGTCAAGCAGACTGGTTCGAGCTCTTCCGCTTCGTCCTCCGCCCGCCAGACCGCTTCCACCAGGGAGACCGCGGCGCCTTCCGCTTCGGTGAG
>CADAXR010000177.1 GCA_902791945.1 uncultured Bacteroidia bacterium | reverse complement strand
GCATTCAGGGTAAGGCTAGAATAGGAGCCGGCCGGGATGACCACGAAGAACTCCTTGGCAGATGATGTACTCAGCTGCTGGGCGGAACTGCAGTTGACCGCAACGGTCTTGTAACTGTCCGCCGAACCGGTCATCGACAGGGTGTTGCCGCCTCGGGCAACTGTCCCGGGGCCCGTGACCGCCTTGTCGAAAGTGAGTTCGAGGCGCGAAACCTTAATACTCCCCTTCAGCTGCAGTTTCAGTACACCGCAGAGATTCTTCATCGTAAAGCTGCCGAAGGAATTGCTGGTCCCGGAGAGCATCGGATTGCTGCCGGGCGCAAACGTCCCCGCGGTATAATCCACCTCGGAAGGGAGCGTGAAAGTAAATGTACTGCCGCCATTGTAGGTCGCCGTAGACGGATATACAACGAAATAGTTCTCTTTGCCGGTATATTGTGGCCTGACGCCGCTGAAGGTGCCGGTACCGCTTCCAGCTCCACTTTGAAGCGTAAATTTGTTACCCACAGAATTACCGTCGGCAAACACGGCTATCTGGTCGCCGTCGGACCATAGCACGCTGGTCCCGGAAAGGCTGGTCTTGACAGCTCCCTCCTGACCGACGGTAATCTCGGTCAGAATGGATTCCGGCTCCGCCGGCTCAGATTTGCTGCACGCAGCCAGCCCTAAAATGCCGGCCATGATGATCAATAGACTCCTTCTGCACATAGTGTTCTGTTTTATTCCATTCCTACGGAAATATTCTCAGGCGTCCCCTCGTCATTGATTGCGGTAACTTCCACCTTGATGTCGGAGAGGTTGAGGCAGCAGATGGAACCGCTATAGCTTGTGCCGGCCTGTGCGCCCACGACGACGCGGTCATTCTTTCGAATCAGCATATTCTTGTACGTCTTTGTCTCCCAGACTTCATCACTGTCGACGGTAAAATTGTTATATATCGTCGCAGGACGGTCATTGGGCCAGGAGAAGTCTGATGTGTTCTGGTCCCGCATATTGGCTCCGCCGCCATTGGCGCCGCTGTTGGAAGTATTGCTGAGGATGCCGACGGCATGTTTTCCGGAGCAGGACGTCTTACCTCTGCGCACAGTCAGGGTAATGGTCGCCACAGCGACCTTGCCATCCGGAACCGGGAACGGCGGCGTAAGGATCCAGGCCTTCTGGTTGTCGCTGAACGTACCGAGGGTCACATAACCGGGATGGATCTTTACTCTTGCGTCCGTACCAGAATCGCGGGCCCATTTGTTCAGGCGGCTGGAGGCAAAGGCGGAAGACGTGAATAGTTGATAAGAGCCGTTGCTCTCAGAGAACTTCAGAGGATTCGTGCTCATGTCTGTGAAGCTCGACGGCGAAGACGGGGCTTCAATACCCACGGAGCCGGAGCCATATTCGAAGTCCCACACCAACAGCGAGAAGTCTTCGGCGAGAACAACTCCGGGCTCGGTGATGGAGGAAGGCATCGTGACGACCGTGAACGCCAGTGTCTTGGCTGAAATCACTTCCGACTCCTGGTTGGAGCCGTCCACGACCTTCAGGAAGTAAGGCGTGTTTTGGGCAAGTCCTGCGAATATGAACTTGGGATACTTCCCGTCGCGCCAAAGCGTCTTCCCGTCGGAGCCTGAAGGGAAGGCATATGACTGAACCGGAGTCGTACAGTCAGCGTCGCTGTAGAGCGTAGCCGTGTAAGCGATCTGGTTGTCCGTATTCGCAGCGCCGCCTTCGTTCCAGGTGAAAGCAAGGGTGGAAGACGTCCTTTCAAGGATGGAAACCCTGATCGGCACATCCTCGATGGCAGTAACCTCGACCTTGATGTCGCTGATGAACACCCTGGACTTGGAACCGGACGCTCCCTCCGCGGCGCCGAAGGCGATGCGGTCTCCCGGAAGGACAGTCAGGCCCTCAGCGGTAACCGTCGTCCACTCCGTTCCGAGCGCAACGGTCTGGTACTTGTCCGAGGAGCCGCCGGCCGGCCAGCTGAAATTGGCGGCATAACCGCTCACATTAGCTTCTTCCTCGTTGAGAACGGCGATGCCCCAGCTGTCCTCCTGACTGGAGTTATACTTCGCTGCGGTGACGGTCACGTTGACTATGGCCTTCTTTCCGCCCGGCACCG
>CADAXR010000176.1 GCA_902791945.1 uncultured Bacteroidia bacterium | reverse complement strand
ACAAAATACCAAATACTATCACTTCTCAGAACTTTTTTATAGTAATACAATCGGCAAATCCAAGCGATTACAAGCTTGTAATTGGTTTTATTTCTGAGCCATTCACGCGATATTTGTCGAAAATGGACGAAATGACAACATACTCCGGTTATGATTCTCTCGTGGAGAGCATCGGCACACTGCTGGACGCTGCGCGTTCCCAGATTGCCACATCGGTCAATACCATTCTGGTCAAAACCTACTGGAACATCGGTAAATATATCGTGGAGTTTGAACAGGGCGGTGCGCTGCGTGCAGAATACGGCAGCAATCTGCTGAACCGGCTTTCAACCGATCTGACTCACCTCTACGGTAAGGGATTCAGCCGTAGTAACGTATATAATATGAGGAAATTATACCTCACTTTCCCGAAAGTCCAGACACTGTCTGGATTTTTGAGTTGGAGCCATTATTCCGAAATCCTAAAATCCGATGATCCACTGGAAATCTGCTTCTATGCTAAGGAGTGCGAGGCCCAGAAGTGGAGCGTCCGCGAACTCAAGCGGCAGAAGAGCACGGCGCTGTTCCAACGCTTCGCCCTGTCCAAAGACAAAGAAGGAATCCTCCAGTTAGCGAGCCAGGGCATCGAGGTCCAGAAACCCGAAGACATCATACGCGACCCCTTCGTCCTAGAATTCACCGGTCTGCCGGAACTTCCCACTTGGAACGAGAAGACTCTGGAGGACGCCCTTGCCAGCAATCTCAGTATGTTCATGCTGGAACTGGGCAAAGGTTTTGCTTTTGTGGGCCGGCAATACCACATCCCTCTCGGAGGACGACACTTCCATATTGACTTGGTGTTCTACAATGTAATTCTTAAGGCCTATTGCCTAGTAGACCTCAAAAAAGATGGAGTACAGCATGAAGATATCGGCCAAATGAACCTCTATCTCAACTACATCAAGCACGAGATCTGTACCGAGGGAGACAACGACCCCTTCGGCATCGTTCTGGGCGCAGAGAAAGACCGCCTCACTGTGCAATACGCACTCGAAGGCATCAACAACCAGCTTTTCGTAAGCCGATACCAACTCTACCTGCCCGACAGGGACGCTCTAAGCCGCGAAGTTTACCGCATCATTGAAGCCCACGCCAAAGAGTAAAACCTGGATAGCCGAAGCAGAGTTGAGCCAAGAATATTACGGGGCCATTAGAAGAATTATCGGCAAATCCAAACGATTACAAACTTGTAATTGGTTGGATTTCTGCGCCATTCACGCGACCTTTGCAGAAAACGAAAGACTTATGACTATTCAATATGCATCGGACCTGCATCTGGAATTTGCAGATAACCGGGACTTCGTGGAAAGGGGAGGCATCACGCCGGTAGGGGATATCCTGGTCCTGGCCGGAGATATTTCCTACCTTGGAGACCACAAGATGATGAAACGCCCCTTCTTTGACTGGTGCGCTGAGCATTTCCGCCAGACCTACATCGTTCCGGGAAACCACGAGTATTATCATGGGTATGATATCGCCCAGACCATGGAGGACTTTGAGTTTGCCTATAGGGAGAATGTACGCTACTTGAACAATAAAAGTGTGGTAGAAGGGGATACGGAGCTCTTTTTTACCACCTTATGGACCCGGATCAATCCGGTCTATTATTGGCAGATTCAGCGCGGAATGAACGATTTCAGACACTGCAAGCTTGAGGGAACCCGTCTGAATGCCAATGATGTGGATTTGTTGCATGGCCGATGCATGGAGTGGATGCTGAAGGCGCTTGCGGCATCATCGGCCACCAGAAAGGTGGTGGTTACCCATCATTGTCCCACCCTCCGTCCAGATTTCAACGGCTACCCGGGCGGGGCGCTGAATTCGGCCTTCCAGGTAGATTTGGACGCATTCGTCGAATCGGCCCATATCAATTATTGGATATACGGGCATACGCACTTCGCCGGCGGCTCAGGAAGCAGGATAGGGGATACCACCCTCCTTTGCAACCAGCTGGGCTATGTCTTCAGTAACGAGCATTCGGCTTTCAATCGTCACGCTTTTATCGACCTATGAATCAGATCTTTTTTACAGCCGATTCTTTCAATCGTCACGCTTTTATCGACCTATGAATCAGATCTTTTTTACAGCCGATTTACACTTCGGCCATGCAAATATCCTCAGGCATTCTCCCAGGCGGCCTTTTGCCGATGTCGTTGACATTAAGGCACATGATGAATGGCTGCTGGAAAAGCTTCCCGGGCAAAAGTTCCTGAATGCCCAGTCCATGGATCTGCGTTTCGACGTGGGCATTGACGGCACACTGGCCAATCTGGAATTCCTTAGGCGGGCGCAGCACCAACTATTCTCTGATCACAGAATAATGCATAATCCCCGGCTTTTGACCGGGGATTTCTATTTCACCAAACTACTCACACTTCCTTCCTGCCATCGAAGTGATCTGGAGAAGTGAGACATTCAGTCTGGGGATAAGATTTTATTTCTGAGTCTTTGAAATGTCTTATAAATAAATTAATTTTGAACTGAGAAGTGTGCTTCACTTTTTTTTAGTTAGTATTGTATTATACGACATTTAATCGTGTCTAATTTTAGTCGTTTTTTACGCACTTAATGGAAGGTTTACGCTTAATCAATTATGAATCACCCGTGACAGAGGTCATTGAGGTCAAGACGGAAGGCATTGTCTGTGCCAGTGGAGAGGTCCCTGGTATGGAACACGGCTGGGATTTGGACTTTTAACCTATTGAAAAACTGCAAGATGAAACGCATCCTAACGAGTGTTTTAATGACGGCCTGCGCGGCCGTGCTGATGAGTAGCTGCCAGAAGTTGCCGGTCGAAAAGAAGGCAGGCGTCCCGATGACGATCGAAGGCAGGCGTCCCGATGACGATCCAGGCGTCCGTCGTCGCTCCGACGGGCACAAAGACGCTTTATGAATACGACACGGAAAGCAAGACGCTGGAAGGGTTCTGGAATTCAGAGGAAGCCATTACGGTGGTTTCTTTCGACCAGGGCGGCATCACGGCCGTCGATACGTTCACTTCTACCGGTGAGGAAGGCCGCAGCAAGGCGGAATTCTCCGGGACCTGGACCGGAAACGCAGGGGACAAGGTCATCTGCCTGTATCCGTCGGTGGACACGTACGCTGGCAATTCGATCTTCGACGCTGTGCGGGTGGGATCTCCGACCATTTATATGAGAAACCTTTCGACTGCCTCGGGTGCCCTGCAGCACGATGATCCGTCTTCTATCTCCGATGTCGACCTGATGCTGGGTGAGGTGAAGATCTCCGGCGATGTCGCCCACGTGTATCTGGAGCGCCAGTTCGCCGTGTTCCGTATCGAGGTGACCCTCAGGCACTTCCCGTACGAGGCGCCTCCCGGTTCTCCTTTCGACCAGGCGCGGATCAATTCCATCCGCATCAAGTGCGTGGATCCCGACTCGGACGAAGAGGAAGAGTGGGGTGTGAACGGTGACCCGGTCTTCGTCCGGTTCTCCGGCCTGGATGTGACCACCGGAAGCTACACGGGGACGCCCTTCACGATCGAGAGAGGACCGCAGGACTATTACCTGCTCGATAGCGGCAATAACAGCGACCTCACGCTGATGGACGAGGATGTGGTCGAAAAGACCTTCTTTGTACCGGTTCGTTTCGACAAGGATCTCGAGGCGGGATATGAACTCTGCTTCCAGTTCGGCGGCAACTATTACGACAAGGAGAAAGGCCGGAATTCGGTCACCGTGTTCCCGGGCTGCGACATGCGGAAGACGATCACGAGCAAGCTCTCGCTTGAAAATGGTAAAATCTACGGCTTCAGGGTAACCATATAGGCTTATATCCTGTCTGAAGTCCTTTTGGATTACATTTGCGGCTAACTCAACGCTGCGATATAAACTCTTTTTATATCACAACAATCCCGGACATATTTTTAGTGGACACTAATGATGTATATTATTTAATTTTGTAATCAGTACATTC
>CADAXR010000175.1 GCA_902791945.1 uncultured Bacteroidia bacterium | reverse complement strand
CTTGCCGTTGGCCCTGAAGAAGGATTTGAGGACCTTGACCGGCCTTCCGGAGGCCTTGCATTCGTCCTCGGTCAGGCCGACGCAGGCGGCTTCGGGCCTCGTGAAGACGGCGGCCGGGACGACATCGAGGCGGATGTCGTCCACAGGCCCCTCGGCCGGGCAGCCTGCAAGGATGTGGTTGAGCGCCCTGCGGCCCTGGAAGGTCGCGACATGGGCGAGCATATAGCCTCCGGCGATGTCGCCGATGGCGTATATGCCGGGGACTGATGTCTGCATGTACCGGTCCACGACAACTCCACGGGGGGTCGTCTCGATACCGGCCTCGCCGAAGTTCAGCGAGGCGAGCGCCGGACGCCGCCCGACCGCCATCAGCACTTTCTCCGCCGTCACCGAACATTCGGCTTCCTTGCGCGTGTATTTTGTCACAAGGCCTTCAGGGGTATCCTCAATGGATGTCACCTGAGCGGAAGTCTCTATCCTGATTCCACGCTTTGAAAGGCTTTGTTTGAGCCTTTTGGCAAGATCCGTGTCAAAACGAGGAAGTATGTCAGGGCAGTACTCCAGGACGGACACGCTGCAGCCGAACGAATTCAGCATCGACGCCATCTCAAGGCCTATGACTCCAGCCCCGATGACACAGACGCTCTTCGGGAACTGCTCCAGCGAGAGCATTTCCTTCGAGGTGATCACCCCGGGAAGCTCCGCTCCCGGAATCGGCAGGGACGCCGACACCGAGCCGGTCGCAACGATGATGTAGTCCGAATCGACCGTCACTTCCCCGCCCTCGTCGAGAGCAACCCTGACGGATTTGCCGCCGAGAAGCGATGCCTTGCCTTTCAGAAGGGTAATCAGTTTGTTTTTAAGCAAGAACTCCACGCCGGAGCGGAGTTGTTCCACGACGGCGTCCTTACGCGCCATACATGCGGCGAAATCCAGCGAGGGCTCCCCCGCCGATACGCCGTATGAGGCCGCTTCCTTTACCGTCTCGAACACCTCGGCGCTCCTCAGCAGCGCCTTTGTCGGGATACATCCCTCATTAAGGCATGTCCCTCCGACCGGCCCCGAGCTGACCAGCGTCACTTCAATCCCCTTCTTCGCCGCCTCCAGCGCTGTCTCATACCCCCCGGGCCCTGCTCCTATAATTGTTATTCTCATGCGTGGAATGTATTTTATTTATTCAAAGAGTTACGCTCCACGGCATACGACTGAAGAAACGGGACGCCAGGAAAGGACGGGATTGCGGGCGGCGGCGGTCTCGTCGGGGCGGGAGATCGGCGTAGAGTGAGGGGCGTCGCGGAGGATCTGCGGATCCTCGGCGGCCTCGGCGGCGATGCGGCGCATCACCTCGATGAAGGCGTCGAGGGTCTCCTTCGACTCCGTTTCCGTGGGCTCTATCATGATGGCCTGGTGGAAAAGGAGGGGGAAGTAGATCGTCGGGGCGTGGAAGCCGAAGTCCAGAAGGCGCTTTGCGACGTCGAGGGTCGTCGCGCCGGGGACACCCTCGCGGGCGCCGTCGTTGAGGAGGCCGTCGAAGACGAATTCGTGCTTGCAGACTCCCTCGATGGGGAGTTTGTAGACGTCCTTGAGGGACTCCTTGATGTAGTTGGCATTGAGGACGGCGAGGCGGCCGGCGAGGGAAATGCCCTCCCTTCCAAGGGAAAGGATGTAGGCATAAGCCTTGAGCAGGACGCCGAAATTGCCCGTAAACGCCGAGACTTCGCCGGCGGAGAGCTTGCAGCGCCCGCCGCAGCAGCAGTGGTGCTCCTCCTCTCCGTGGTGGTGGCACTTCGGCTTGCCTGCGCGGCCCTTGACCTTCAGGATGCCTTCCTCGCAGCGCTCTACACGCGGGGTAGGAAGAAGGTCCTCCAGGCCTTGGGCGACGCCGACGGGGCCGCTTCCGGGCCCGCCGCCGCCATGAGGCGTGGAGAATGTCTTGTGGAGGTTGACGTGCATGATGTCAAAGCCCATGTCGCCGGGGCGGGCAACTCCGAGGAGCGGATTGAGGTTGGCCCCGTCGTAGTACATGAGGCCGCCGGCCTCGTGGACGAGGTCAGCAATCTCCCCGACACGGCTCTCGAAGAGGCCGAGGGTGTTGGGGTTAGTCATCATCATGCCGGCGAC
>CADAXR010000174.1 GCA_902791945.1 uncultured Bacteroidia bacterium | reverse complement strand
GTCCCGTCGGTGCTGCCGTCGTTGACTACTATGATGTCGCTTATATGCTTATAAACGCCGTCGAGGACGCCGGCAAGCGTCCCCGCATTGTTGTAGGTCGGAACGACCGCGCATATTTTCTTCGGTTCACTCATTCTCCTTGAGAGTGACGGTCATTTTTGCACACGGCTCCTCCCCCACTTTCACGGAAGCCTTGAGGATGTCTCCGTCAAGGGACAGGTCGAAATCGACCACCGTCTCCCCTTTCGGGGTTATCGGCATAACGAACTTGATGTCCTTCGCCTCCGAAAGCGAGAGTTTCCTGCCGGAAAGGGCTGAAGCGAGCTCCACCGCCATGCCGACTATGCAGACTCCGGGGGTCACGGGGAATCCCGGGAAATGGGCCTTGTAGATGGGCGAATCGTCCAGGAGGACGACGGAAGCCTTTGCGGCGGAAAGTTCGCCGCCGAGAGACAATCTCCTGTATAAAAGTCCTTCAAGCATATTTACTGCGTTTTGAAAAGGTCGTCGGGAAGATCGGCGCCGAACTTGACGGCGCTGATGCCTATTGAAGTTGTGTCACCTTCCGTGTCACGGAGAAGGACCTCGCGGATAATTCCGGAGGCTCCGTCGGCGCGGAGGCGTATTTCCGTAAACATCCTCGAGAGGTCCCTTCCGAGGGGTTTCATGACGAGGATGAGTTCATTGCCGGTGAGCACCTCTATCGAGAAGTCCTTCTCGCTAACAAGGCCGTCCGAAGCGGACTTTGACATTGTTCGGACAAGGGCCTGGTAGCGGCTTTTCTCCTTGAGGTCCACGCTCTTCCTCACTCCTTTCGACTCCGTGAGGACACGGTCGCCGGACAGGACAAAGAGGGATTTAGCCGGCGTGAGGCCCTCGTAACGTAGAAATGAAGGCGCCATAAAGCAGACCTTCCCGGTAGAAACGAGGGGTTGCGAAAGCATCGAAGTGTTGCGGACCGAGCGGACGTCAAAGGTCACGGCGCCTGTCACCTTGTTGGCCGCGTTGATCTTCGCGACGGCCTCGGAGACCGTCTGCGAAAAGGCCGTTGCGGCGGCAAGGAGCAGCAGCGCTGTTATTAGGATACGTCTCATTGTCTTACCAGGAGGGCGCAGCCCGTCATAATCAGGAATATGCCGATCCACTGGACCAGGCTGATGTTCTCGTGGAAAATAAGCATGGCGGCTATCGCGCCGAACACATAGCTGATGCAGGACAGCGGATAGGCTATACTGAACGGAAAATTCTTGAGGATATAGAGCCATAGCACCGTCGCAACGGCAAAAGAGATGCCGCAGAGGAGGTACCACCAGTTGGTTAGCTGGGCGCGGAACCAGGGCCAGCTCCAGCTGAAGGGCCCGGACTTCAGGAGGCCGAGCTTGAGGAGCACCTGGCCTCCGCAGAGGAATATGCTCTGGACTATCGCAAGCGGGATCAGTTTCCACATATGGCAGAAAATCTAACGGTTGCACAGCCTTCCTTGCAGGGAGGTCTGTTGAATATGACGACCCGGCCGGCCTCTCCAGCGGCGATCTTTTCAATCGCGTCGCAGGCGCCGAGGGCGCTCACGCAAAGGTTCTCGCCGTATTTGGCGGCGATTTCGGAACGGGTAATAAAGCTTTCCCCTTCCTTCGGAGCGGTAAGGGAGACCGACTCCAGCTCGCAGAGTGCTCCTTCCGGAGAGTCGCTGAGGACGATCGAGACTGCCGTGTCCGAACCGGCGCTTCCTTCATAGCCTATCTTTGCAAGCATTGCCGAAAGGACTTCGGAAGTCTCTTCGGCGGCGATGACGAGGGCTGAAGTGCATTTTCCGGATGCAATGCGGAGCCATCCGTCCATGAGCGCACTCTCAAATGAGAGGAAATGGTGTGAATAGGTCACATTGTAACCGTGGCAACGGGTCCTGATCGCTATGAGCGAAGCGATGGTGTTGTGGGTCGACTGCATGAAATCGGTCGGGCGGAGGGGCTTCCCCGACACGCCCGAGAGGGACATCAGGAGAGCCTCGGTGTTCTCGACACAGCCGAGTCCGGTGCCGGCAATGACGGCCCCTGGGGTCTCCAGGCCGGCTTTTGCAAGAGCTTCAGACGAGGTGACGACAATTTTTTTCATTATCGAGCTCATCCTCCG
>CADAXR010000173.1 GCA_902791945.1 uncultured Bacteroidia bacterium | reverse complement strand
AGGCGCTTGATCTTGTCTATCGTTTTGGAGACCGCGGTGTCCACCTGGTCGCCAATTCTGTCGGCCTCGTATTCCTTGGGTGCCCATTTGACGGTCGTGTACTCTCCTGTGGATGTGTCGAAAATCTGATACGCGGCGATGCGCACGCCGCGTCGCAGCTCATAGCGCCCGACCTTGCGTCCATGGCTGAGTCGCCTTGAGATGATCTCCTCCTTCATCACGCCAGTCTCCTCATCCAGGTGCATGGCCGCGAGCTCGCCGCTTGCCGTGTCGAACTTGAGGGAGTAGCCCGGGTAGATGGTCTTAATGCTCTTGTACCGGCCTACCTGCGCGGCGGCGGGAAGAGAAAGTGCTATGATAAGCAGAATGGTCAGTATCTTTTTCATACTTCTGGTTGCAATAAGATTGGGGTTAATATCTGTTCTTTACACCAAGATGAAACCTCACGGGCGGGCATAGAGCATGTGCTGCCCGGTGATGAATCTGGGGCCTGTGCCCGTCTGATAGTCAGTGATGAGCGTGAAGACGGCCTGGTATTGCTCATTTCGGAAGATGAGTTTTTCCGCATCGGGAGAATCCAAGCGCGCGGCAATCTCGCAGCGGAGCAGCTCCTTCTCACGCGAAGCGTCCTCATAGAATATGACTACGGAACTGTCCTCGTAGTAGTGATAGCTGCCCTCCGGGATAAAAAGGGTATACTCATTCAGCGGGACGGGTTCCTCCAGCTCATAGCACGTCGAAGGGACTACATCGTCAAGCACCTCCGGGCGTTCCATATCCCCGTCGTCCGCTTGCACCGCATCCGTCCGCGCGCGCTGGCTGTAAAGGCCCAGGTCACGGGCCCGGATGCCGGGGATGTAGGTCAGCAGAATCGCTACACAGCCCGTAATGAGGCTCATCCGGTAGTACGAACGTGTCCGGGGCGATGGGAGCATCAGTGTGAAAAGGGTCAGAAGGAGGGACACCGCAATCAGATACACCCGCATTTCCGTGAGGCCATACTCTCCGACGCGTCGGACGACACTCACCCACAACAGGACGAGCGGCCCGAGGTTTACATACGGAAGATACTGATAGAACCCGTTGAAATGACGCGTGGAAAGCTGCTCCCGCAGCAGGCGGCACGAAAGCGCGACGCCGACAAAACCGCCCACGAGATAGGCCACCCCGCCATCCGGCAGACGCCACTGGAAAAGGATACGGAGCATGTAGGCATACAGGATGACTGCGTAGATGAGAAGGGCCGGTGTAAGAACATAATCGACAACGATGCTAAGGAAGCGGCGGTCCTTCCACTGCGCCGGGGGCTCCGATACGAACGAGCAGCAGAGCATCGGGGCGATGACCATCCAGATAAGCAGCAGCGGATAGATATACCACTTCTCCCCCAGGTGCGAGGACAGGAAAAGGTAATCCACCGAAGCGGTGATGGCGAGCAGTGCAAGCGACAGGATGCCGGCTACAAGGACCGCAGCGAGGCCCTTTGAAAGACAATGGAGGATGGTCTCCGCATAATGTGCATTGTCCTTGTGCCTCCCGACCGATGCGAACAGGAGGATGAAGGAAAGGAGATACGTCACGAAAATTCCGGCCTCATCCAACGTCGGCTTCCAGACATAAAGGGGAATCCACAGAAGTGCCGACACAAGGTAGCAGACCTTCCATGCGGGGCTCCCCTCCCTTCCGGCCATTCGGTGCAAACTGAAGGAGAGCACAACAAGCGGGAAGAAGAAAACAATCGGGAACCCTGATGCAATTACCTCTTCTTCGGAGAGGATGGTCAGGGTGAAGGCCGCAATCGAGATGAAGGCTTCCACGGGGAAATCCCGGAAGCTGCGCAGAAGCCCCTGCCAGATGGCGGAAAGTCGCGTTACAAATCGAGTCATACCGCAGAGCAGCAACAAGATTCAGGCCAGTTGTGAGGCTATGGCTCACTAAACTCCACCCGTAAGAGACAGATATCGTAGGCGCTATCCAGAGAGAGAGTCCTCCGTAAACGCAGATTTTCCCGAGAAATCGAATTGTATATGGATTAGCAGCGATTTGCATAATGCCCGGTATGCGGAGTTCTTTGACCCGCGTGTGTTTAAGGGCTGAATGTTATCGAATCTCTTGGATTTCCGAAGAAAACTCTTAGATT
>CADAXR010000172.1 GCA_902791945.1 uncultured Bacteroidia bacterium | reverse complement strand
TTCCGCCAGGATTCCGGCGATGAGAAAGAGGTCGGGGAGAAGATCATCGCCCGTCTTAAAGAGTTCGGAATTGACCCCTCGACCAAGGTCGTGGTGTTCTCCAACGCCCTGACGTTCCCCCGCTACAAGGAGATTGCGGACTATTTCCGCGGCAGGATAAAGATCAGCGCCGGCATAGGCACCAACCTGACCTGCGATCCCGGCATCGAAGGCTACAAGCCTGCCAATATAGTGATGAAGCTGTCGCGCTGCCGTATGAGCGGCAAGGATCCGTGGGAGAAAGTAGTCAAGATATCCGACGACGCCGGCAAGCACATGGGCGACGACCGCGAATTTGAAGTTGCAACCTATTCCCTCCACCTCAATGATTGATTATATAAAAGGCGAACTCGCCGTGCTTAACCCGACTGAGGCCGTCATCGAATGCGGCGGCCTCGGATACAGCTGCCTGATATCCCTCCAGACCTTTGAAAAGCTGCAGGGACAGCAGCAGGTCAAGGTTTTTGTCCACCACTACCTTCGTGAGGACGAAGAACTTTTCTACGGCTTCGCGACGGAGGACGAGAGGGACATGTTCCGCCTCCTCATCAGCGTCTCCGGCGTCGGCTGCGGCTCGGCGAGGATGATGCTTTCCTCCCTCACCACGGATGAGGTGCGCAGCGCCATCATCGGTGAGGATATCTCGAAGATAAAGAGCGTCAAGGGAATAGGGCTCAAGACGGCACAGAGGGTTGTCGTCGATCTCCGCGACCGTGTCGCGAAGGGTCCGGCGGCAGACGCAACGGCGCTGTTCCAGACCGGGAACAACGCCGTTGTAGATGAAGCGACGACCGCGCTTGTTATGCTTGGATTCTCCAAGGCGGCGGTCGGGAAGGTCATCCCTTCCATCCTCAAGGCCAACCCCGCCGCAAAGGTGGAGGACCTTATAAAAGCCGCCCTGCAGAAGCTTTAGGCCCTACTGCTTTGCGAGCTTGAAGCCGAGCTTCAGGGTCGAATCGCTGCTCCCCGTTATCGAAGAGAGGGCGCTTACCGTAGAACTCGATTTGCCGACGACAGAGGCGATCTTCTTGAAGAAGGTCGTCATCTTTGTCGCGGGGAAGAGCATCTTGGCCTCGGTGAGACCGCTCTCGAGGGTCCCTGTCATAGTGAAGAACTGCATCATTTTGCCGAAGGTGAGGGTCACGGTCTTCTCGCTTTCGCCGACCTTGTAGGTCCCGCCGATGGGGATGCCCATGACGGTGCAGGTGAAGGTGTTGTCGGAGTTGAAGGTGAAGCTCATGGCGCCGGGCTTGATGCCGATCTTTTCGATCATGCCGTTGACCTTGCTCTCGATGCCGGAGGAAAGTGCCGAGCCGGCGAGGTTGGAGAGCATATTGCCGCTGCTGGAGGCCGTGCTCATTGCGAGGCCGTTGTAGATATAGGTGCCGTTGAGGCTGATGGGCGCCGAGAATACGGTCCCTGCGACGCCGTTGACGATGCCGCCGAGGATGTCGCCGCCCGTCCCGTTCAGAATCCCGCCGAGGACGCTGCCTGCGGAGGAGCCGGACTGAGACTGCTGCTGGCCGGTTGCGGAGCCTGCCGCGCTGTTAAGGATGCCGCCGAGGATGCTGCCGACGGCGGACCCGGACTGTGACTGCTGCTGGCTGGAGGATGAGCTCGATGAGCCGGATTTGCCACCGAGGAGGCCGCCAAGGATCTGGGCGGAAGCCGGCGTCGCGACTGTTAGGAGCGAGGCGGCTGCGAGGATTGCGAGGACTTTTTTCATAATATGAGTGTTTAAATATCTTCTTCTTCAGGCCACCCCTGCGCCCTGAGCGGAAGCTCCGCGCCTTCTGGGGTGACGAGCACCGTCCCGGCCTCCGGAAGGGCGAGGTGCCCTATGGCCGAGAAGGTAGGAAACTCTTTGTGGAACTTCTCAAACGACATGATGGGGACGGCAAACAGGACCTTGAGGTCGTCGCCGCCGTTCATCGCGGCGGAGACGGGGTCGATGTCAAGCTCCTTTCCGAGGGCGAAGGAATTGCCCTCGAAGGGAATCTTGTCGGCATAGACCTTGGCGCCGAGGCCGGTCCTGGAGGCGAGCCGCTTTACGGCGTCGGCGAGGCCCCTTGTCACGAGAACGCCGGCCGAGGGGAATATCT
>CADAXR010000171.1 GCA_902791945.1 uncultured Bacteroidia bacterium | reverse complement strand
GGACCTCCGGTCCTATCCCTCCCAAAGCAGTCGCTTTGGGCCCCTCCCACTCACGATTGCGTGGGCGCAAACGGCCTTCCGAAATAACAGCCTGTCCGCTCTCCAAGGCCGTATTTGCGAGTGAAGGCAAAATGTCGTATCTTTGAAGGATTTTATCCTTCAAGGGAAAATGGACGAAAAATTGACGGTCAGGCATTGGTGCAGGATATCTTCCGGTCTTGTCAGAAAGGACGGGAAGATTGTCATGGAGGACCCTTCCGGTAAGGGGACTGCATTTCTTGCGTCAGTCTACCGCAGGGCAGGGCTCAACTATCCCAAGTTCTTCAAGATGGACGCGCTGTCAAAAGCCGGATTCATCGCATCCGAAGTGCTTCTTTCCGATGAGGACGGGAGGTTCGTCCCGAGGGAGGACAGGGCCGTGCTGCTCTTTTCCTCAAGCGGCTGCGAGGCCGACGACATCAACTACCGCCGGACCATCACGGACGACAATTATTACCCCTCTCCGTCGCTTTTCGTCTACACCCTTCCCAATGTCGTGACCGGCGAAATCGCAATCCGCAACCTCTACCGCGGCGAGACCTCGGCCTTCGTGCTGGAGCATTTCGACGCGGAAGAGATCGTGCGGATTGTCCGCGAAGCATTCGAAGACTCCTCGACAGAGTCCGCCCTTGCGGGCTGGATCGAATGCCCGGACGACGATAACGTCGACGCGCTCCTTTTCCTCGCAGAGAAGGGGGAGGGGGAGGAGCTTACCTCCGAGTACATAAGTCAACTTTTTGAAAATAAATAAATTATAATATGGAAAATCTTATCAAAGACCTGAAATCGGCAATCATCGACACCCTTAACCTCGAGGGGATGACCCCTGAAGACATTGACGACAACGCGCCCCTTTTCGGCGACGGCGGCCTCGGCCTCGATTCCATCGACGTGCTTGAGCTCATCGTCCTCATGGAAAAGAAATACGGCGTCAAGGTCATCAACCCCATCGAGGGCAAGCATATCTTCGGCTCTATCGCCACGATGGCCGAATACATCGAAAAGCACAGGGAAAAATAGTCCGTGATGGGCAAAGAAACCCTCAAAAGGCGTATAGTAGTGACAGGGGCGGGAGTCGTCTCGGCCGTCGGCGTGGGGAAAGCGGAGACGCTTGCCTCGCTCCGCGAAGGCCGCAGCGGGCTCGCTCCGGTCAGGTATCTCCGAACAGACAGGACTGAATTCCCCGTAGGCGAAGTCAAACTCACCGACGAGGAGATGGTCTCAAGGCTCGGCCTTGACCCTTCCGTCCCCGTGACAAGGACTATCCTTCTCGGGGCCCTCGCCCTCAAGGAGGCCCTCGAAGAGGCCCGCCTCAGTGACCTTTCCGGCGTTCCGTTTGTCAACGGCACGACTGTCGGAGGCATGGACCGCAGCGAGCGCTACTACCGTGATTTCATCTCGGAACGCCCTGATCACAACGAGTACCTCGCCCTCCACGACTGCGGCACGACCACGGACCGTATCGCCTCTCTCGGCAAGTCCGGCGAAATCCCGTTCGCCTACGCCACGACGATCTCCACCGCGTGCTCCTCAGCGGCCAATGCGCTCCTTCTCGGAGCGGACCTTATCCGCTGCGGCGAAGCTGAAACGGTCGTAGCCGGCGGCAGCGAGTGCCTTTCATCCTTCCACCTGAACGGTTTCGACACGC
Source organism: uncultured Bacteroidia bacterium (assembly GCA_902791945.1). Taxonomy (GTDB): domain Bacteria; phylum Bacteroidota; class Bacteroidia; order Bacteroidales; family UBA932; genus Cryptobacteroides. The sequence goes on along the minus strand of CADAXR010000171.1, from coordinate 470 downwards.
TCATGATCGTGGACAGGCAGCCCTGCCGCCCGTTCGATGCGACCCGCGCCGGACTGAATCTCGGCGAGGGAGCCGCCTTCCTTGTGATTGAGTCCGAAGAGTCCGCCCTGAGAAGGGGAGCGAAGATCCTCGCGGTCCTTTCAGGATGCGGCAATGCGTGCGACGCCTTCCACCAGACGGCGACTTCCGCTGACGGAGAGGGCCCTTTTCTTGCCATGAAACAGGCGCTCGAAGAGTCCGGCCTTTCCGCCGGCGACATCGATTTTGTCAGCGCCCACGGCACGGGTACGCCGAACAACGACACATCGGAAAGCGCGGCAATCCGCCGTATTTTCACAGATGAAGTCCCCCCGGTGGCCTCCGCCAAAGCATACACGGGCCACACCACGAGCGCATCCGGCTCCATCGAGGCCGTCTTCGCCCTTCTTCAGCTCCGGGAGAATTTCATCCCCGTGAACCTCAATTTCACC
>CADAXR010000170.1 GCA_902791945.1 uncultured Bacteroidia bacterium | reverse complement strand
CACGAACGGGGTCTCTTCGCGGCAGGGGCCGCACCACGAGGCCCAGAAATCGACCAGGACATACTGGCCCTTGCCCACGAAATCGTCCAGGCAGCCCGTAGCCTCGGAAATGGTACCATCGGCCTGCAACTGGATGAGGGGGCCCTTGGTTGAACGCGGGGTTGCGGAATAGCCGGCGGCCGAGAACATCAAGACGGCAGCAAGGAGAAGGAAGAATCTTTTCATCATTCGGGCGAATTATCGGGAGGCGTTATAGCTTTCGTTGATCAGGTTCATGCTCGTGAGCAGCTTGTGCAGATAGACAAACGGCCCGATCAGGATCAGGCATCCGAGGACGCCCCAACCCCAGAAATCGCCGGCTCCGATTTCATAGCCCAGATTGCGGGCCTTGAGCTCGTCGCCGATGCGGTTCGACAGGTTGTGGTACCAGATCAGCGGAAAGATTCCGCAAGTAATGGGTCCGAGAAGGAACACGACCAGCAGGTAATTGAGGGTGCTCTTGTGGTCCCGCGGAGCGGCGACCGTGTCGATTTCCATGGAAATATGGGTCTTGACGACAAGTCCGTAGATCCCGAAAGTGATGAGGGACAGCAGCACATATTTGAGGAGGCCGCGATTGGTTCTGAGCATGGCTTTATAATTTGACAGGTTACTTCAAAGGCAGATGACAAGGCTGCGGTGTCACGCAAAAATACGCACATCGCAGCATTAATCCAAAAAAGTTTCCCGCAAAGGGGCCGCCCTCAGATCCGCGGCTTCTTGATGATGCGGAGGACGAGGGAGACGATGTAGACGATGATGCCGTAAGCGGTCGGGATCAAGCCGACTTTGACTCCTCCCCAGATGACGTTCTGGGATAAATCCCCTTGTGATCGGATGAAGTCGGCCGCTTGTATGAAACCGATGAAGGTTGCCAAGAATCCAAAAGCCAGCGCGAGAAGACCGATTTCCTTGATCCAGGCCGGGGCTTTCCAGGCGGCGAAGAACAGGGCGATCAGCATGAGCGTGATGATGGTCATGAATCCGGCGCCGGCCTCGACAAATAGTGTGAAGATATTGCCTGACAAAGGTAACATGGTAAAAGTAATTTAAGGTTTGACAATGGGTTCGGAATTCCTTGTTGCAAAGGTACGCAGGAACCAGTGAAAAATGCAAAGTCAAATCCGTACGGTCGGGTGTCAAATCCGTACAGAAAGCCCTTTCGGACTGACGGGAGCCTTGTAATCTCCAAAGATTCCGTATTTTTGCAGGGAAATGAAGAAGGTGCTCATCATGATCGCGTATTGGATCGCCGCCATGCTGGTGACGGCGCAGATCCTCGTCAGCCTGGACTATGATCTGAGGCAAGCTACGATGATGAGCCTCGCGTTCCTGCCGTCGGCCTTGGCCTTGTCGTTCTTCCTGCCCAAGGTGGACCGGACGTTGGGGCGGAAGGAACGCATCCAGGACACGGTCTTCATCGTCCTGGGCGTCATGTCGATGGCGTTCCTGCTCCTTTTCCTGCTTCAGGTGATCCTTTTCTCCTACCTTTCCGACAGCCGCCGTATCTGGGATTTCCCGTCGATGCTGCGGAATCCTTTCTTCATCGCCGCGATCCTCGCCCTGCTCGCCTATGGGCATTACCTATTGGAGAAATGGCTGGAGAAGCGGTTTCCATCGACATATCCGATTACCTTCAATTCCGAACATCGGAAGATCTCCCTGAAAAAGGACGACATCCTTTATGTCGAATCCCGCGATTCCGAAGTATGGATCGTAGCGCGGGACGGCCAGACCTACCGCAACCGGAACGGCATCACCCAATGGGAAAACCTCCTGGGCGACGGTTTCCTGCGCATTCACCGCGCCTTTCTGGTCAATGTGGCGGAATCAGATCTCTCCTCGCCCGACACTGTCCATGTCGGCGAAACCCAGCTTCCCGTTTCCCGGAAATACAAAGAAAACGTCAAAGTGGTCCTGGCTTCTTCCCAAGCCAAAGGACCCGAGCCTCCCGCAAGTAACAAAAACCCTTGAAAACGTTCCCTCCGCCGTGCTGGAGCATTCCGGAGGGAACAATATGGGCCGTTTTTGTTACTTGCCACGTGCTGCGAGTCAGATTCTTCTCTTGTTTCCCCGAGAGGTGCCCGTATAGGTCCATTGATTGGACCTATACGGGCAAAAAGGGCGAAAAACGCTTGTA
>CADAXR010000169.1 GCA_902791945.1 uncultured Bacteroidia bacterium | reverse complement strand
ACTTTAGCTTCTAACGCCGTATGAAAAGAGTACTTTTTTACATATTGTCATGTCTGGCGCTCTTCTCCTGCAAGGATTTCCTTGACCAGGTACCCTCGGATCGCCTTACACTGGACCAGGTATTCAATACCCGCAGTTATTCTGAAGAATACCTCGCCACAGTTTACTCATACAGGCTTGACGAATCGTGCACGTCATACAACACGTCCGATGGCTGTTCCGACGATATAGATATCTCCTACGACCGTCCGGACCAGGCCGGTTATGACATGAACAAAATCAACCTTGGAAACTGGAGTGCCTCATCTGATTATTTCAATTATTGGACAAGGTTCTACAGGGGAATCCGCGCAGCGACCATCTTCATGCAGAACATCCGGGGGAATAAAGAGATGATTGAGAACGGCGAGGAGGCCCGTATTGAGCAATATTATGGAGAAGCACGTTTTCTTCGCGCATACTATTGTTTCCTGCTGCTCCGTCAATATGGTCCCATCGTCCTGCCGGACGACACTCCCATCCCGGCCGATCTCGAGGCGTCCGACCCCAAGATGAATGAAATGCGCAGCCCTTATGACGATTGCGTGGACTGGATTGCCAGGGAACTGGACGAAGCCGCCAAGAAACTCCCGCTGAACTTCACCGAACAACTGTCTACGGATTATGGCCGAGCCACAAAGGCGACCTGCATGGCCGTCAAAGCCCGCCTTCTGCTGTATGCGGCCTCTCCGCAGTTTAATGGAAACCCGGCGTACAAAGATGTTGTGAACCCCGACGGAGAGCACCTGTTTGCCACATCTTATGATATGAATAAGTGGCAGAAGGCGGCCGATGCAGCCAAGGCCATCATCGACCTGAATAAATTCGACCTATACAAAGTCTATTACAGCGGGTCCACCACCCTTGATCCATTCCGTTCCGTCCGGAATGTGTTCCTGGAACCTTGGAATTGCGAAGTGATATGGGCCCTGACCACTCACGATCAGGTCAATGTCCACCGCCATGGTTCCCCGCGTTACTACAATGGCTATGAATCGGCAGCCATTACACAATCCCTTGTGGATGAATTTCAGATGTGGGACGGCCGTGATATCACCAACTCATCGGATACATACCCCTACAAGGCAACAGGCTTTTCATCTTCGGAATTCAAGGATGCCAAGACGGGTTGGGTTTTCGCCCCGTCAGGCACCTACAACCAGTGGGTGAACCGGGAACCCCGTTTCTATATGAATGTCGCCTTCAACGGTTCGTATGCCCTCTATAATGACCAGGCCGACCATTACAAATGGCAGCTCAATTTCTCAGGGAATGACGGGAAAGCGGGCTCCTGGGATTTCCCGCGCTCCGGTTATGTCCGGACAAAGGGCGTATCCTCGGCCTACAATGCCAAGACAGAAGCGACGGTCCAGATCCCCTGGGTGATGTTCCGCTATGCGGAAGTGCTCCTTAATTATGCCGAGGCACTCAATGAATATGACCCGGGAAATACCGATATCGTCAAGTATTTGAATCTTGTCCGCGCACGCGCCGGACTTCCAGGAGTAGCTTCCGGTCTCAGCCAGGCGGAAATGCGAGACCGGATCCGCCACGAACGGAGGGTAGAACTCTGTGGGGAACGTCTCCGGTACTACGACACCCGCCGCTGGCTCATAGCGGAGCAGACCGAAGGCGGCCCGTTCTACGGGATGAATGTTGACGGGGACGGCAATGCCTTCTACAATCGCGTTGTCTTTGAAAACCGCATCTTCCGCAAGGAGTTTTACCTGTTTCCTATTCCCCAGTCGGAAATCAACAAGGATAAAAACATAGTACAAAACCCCGGGTGGTAATAGAATATGCGTATGAAAAGATACATCTTGATATTTGCATTCATGCCGCTTCTCTGGGCTTGTAATCCATTGAAGGAGGGCTATGGCATTGACAATCCGGAGCAGTACTCCCGTGTTTACCTCGCGGCGGCATTCAATGGCGTCCAGGAGCTGAATCTGGAAGCTCCAGAGCCGGTCCAGGTGAAGATATTTGCCAATTACTCCGGAGTGGTCCCCCTGAAAAGTGACGTAGCCGTTACTGTCGGCACCGACCTCTCCCTGGTTTCCGAGTACAATGCAAACAATGGGACGGCGTTCAAGCCGATACCAGCGGCCTGTTTCAATCTGGACAGCGATTCATCCGTTATCAAGGCCGGGGAGTC
>CADAXR010000168.1 GCA_902791945.1 uncultured Bacteroidia bacterium | reverse complement strand
GGATGAGATCTCCATTTTGCCCGTTTCATCCTCAAAAAAGGGTCTAAATGAGGATGAGACTGGTGCGGGAAGGCTATTTGCCGATGCAGACTATTTAACTTATTGATAATCAATGAGTTATAAAGGCGGTGGTAGAAATGTGGTAGAAAAAATCCATCAAAACCTGCATAGTAGCCGTGCATATCTGCATAATAGAAGCGCGGAAGTGATGTTTTTGGGAACATTCCTCTGCACAAATTCAAAGGTACAAAAAAAGGCGAAAATCGCCAATTCACTTTCGCGTCAAAAGAAAAGGATTATAGCGGCTTCAGGAGAAGCCGTCATTTCACAGTTTTTACAACCGAATTCTGGACGAATCGGAGATTATTCATACTTGTACATTCAGTATGGTATATCTATAGCATTGGACCATAGTATACCGTTTCCAGAAACTCTCATTTTCTTTTGACCCGAGTCTGTTTTCATGAGTAGTTTCCACAGCGAATAGTCGTGCTCGAATGAGCTTGCTCTTTCCGTTCTGGCTGAGCTGCTGTTCCAGAGTATTCCATGTAGCGACAGTCCCATCACTGGACTCATCACCAGCGAGGACGCCTTCCGCGAAATCTCCTGTCACTTCCGTCTTCCTCCTTCTGACGACCGAAACATCGGAAGGGGAGTGTGCACGTGTTGCTGCCACTTCAGCTCCGGTATGGTGACATCTCCTTTCACTTCGCAAAGGTCTGTCACCCGGACATCCCGGCAAGGTCCGCTAACGCTCTCCACCTTGCCTTGCCGATGTCCTACAGGGTGACGTATGCCATGCTGCGTAAAAAAGATGTTTCACCAACACCCCGTAGCATTATGAAGAAGCAAGCACACTACACACCCGACACCCCGATCAAGGCATCTGCCCAGGCGGCAGGATACCTGCGTGAAGACTTCCGTGACCTCGACCACGAGGAGTCCTGGATCCTCCTCCTGAACGGAGCCCACCTACCGCTGGCCAAGAAGATGATTACCGTCGGCACCATCAAGTCGACCCAGATCGACCACCGGCGCATCATCAAGGAAGCGCTCCTGTGCAACGCTACAGCGATCATCCTCTTCCACAACCACCCGAGCGGGAATCCCGCCCCGAGTGCCTCTGACATGAACGAGACGAACAAGCTCAAGAAAGCTTGCGACATCTTTGATATCTCGCTTCTCGATCACATCATCCTTGCGGATACGACTTATTACTCCTTCGCTGAAGAAACTCAAAACAAGTTTTAGCCATGAAAACACTCAAGTTCAACGACACTGAAGTCAAACTCTCCTTCGAGAGCTACCGTAACAACGGCACCCTGGCCGTCGAGATGATCACCGTCCCGGACGAGGATCTCTACGCGGTAATCACCGTCAACCTCTGCTGTCCTCTCCAGACCGACCGCCTGGCGTTCGTCGATGAGAACAACCTGCCGGGCATCGGAGCCTGGCTGAAGCGGAACAAGATCGCCACACCGCTGGGCTACAAGCAGCGCAGCGGGTTCTGCCAGTACGAGCTCTACTCTTTCAACAGGGCGTAGAGTCCGTCAAACACTATGGGAAATGTACTGACGTTCAACATTCGTTGTGAAAGCGCCGATGATTTCTCCGAGGTGTTCGGGAGGTTCACTGAAGCGGCCCTGGTGGCCGAGAATCCCTTTTCTTTTGACCCGGTCCGGGCATGATGCTCCTGTCAGATCCAGACGGTGTATACCAGGCAGGCGGCCGTACCGTCGGGCTTGGCGATACGGATGGTTATCCGGCCGTCCTTGCCGGCGGCGCAGACGCAGTCCAGCGTCTCTCCCGCAAGGCATTCCTGATGGAACCTGACGTGTATCTCCCGGATGGTCCGTCCCTCGATGGCGGCGGGGTCGATGGTGGAGAGGGCGAGGCGGACAAAGTCCCGGTTGCTCATGTGACCGTTGAAATCGGTCTCCAACCGGGTCACCCGATGGCCCATCGCCACGGCACCCGCCGATTGCCCGTCGTCGGGGAAGTGGTAGCGGAGGTGGGGGACGTGGTTCCGCGGATCATACTGCTGCGTGAAGCGCTGAACCTCGCCGCAGGGGACCGGCCTTCGTGTCTTGAGATTTATCATCACCCAAACGCTGGTCCCGCGGGTGACGATGTTACCCCGTACGTCCCGGAAGATATAGTCCACGTATGCCTTCAAGGACGTGATCTCAGACAAGAAGACCTCCACCTGCACGATGCCCGGCCACGCGGGCATCTCTCCGGAAAGGGAACCGTGGAACTCGAGGATCATCCAGGTGCGGCCCTCCTCCAGGAGGTCGAAGGCGGAAACGTTCGCCTCCGACAGGAAACGACCGATCGTGTCCTGGAAATAGCATAACACGGCGCCAGCCGTCATCCTGCGGGACGCGTCGATGTCCGCGACTGTGAGCGAGTAGATATGCAGATATCGTTTCACGGAGCAAAGGTACGGTCTTGACTGGACACCCGCAATTTAATCATTATACATTTTGGCCAAAAGTTTTGAAATTATGGACAATCTGACGCTCCCGAAGATGCGGGACATCCTTGATGTCCGCCCCATGTTGTCGCACGGGGATGATTTCTTCATCATGAACCTGCCGTTCCGTGCCGGGATAGAACGCCGCCTGACGTTCCCGTACCGTTTCGCAGGCGTAATCTGCCTCTACTGCATCGAGGGAGAGTTCGACCTGCGGATCGGAATGGACGGGTACCGCGTGACCAGGGACTGTTTCGCGATAAGCCTGCCGGAGGATATCCTCTCCTTCTCCTAGAAGGAGGAGGGCGGCCCGGGAAGGATCACCATCATGGCCATCTCAGAGCAGATGCTCCAGGAGATGGAGTTCGACAGGCTGGGGGCCCTCTATGCCTTCCGCTGCCGGATGGTGAAAGTAGACCAGCGGACCAAGATCCTCATCCACAACTTCCAGAACATCTTCCGCTCGGTCACGGGCGACCGTCACGCAGACGTGACACGCAGCCTGTGCTACCTGCTAAGGTCGATGAGCATCGAGCTGATGCGGATATGGGACCGGATGGCAGGGGAGGAATCCGTCGCCAGGGAGGGGACGCTCCCGGTCACGAGGCAGTTCATTGCCCTGATCGCCCGCTACCACACGGAGCACCGCGACACGGCCTTCTATGCCGCCCGGCTCGGCCTGACACCGAAATACCTGTCAGCCATCATCCGGGAGGACACGGGACGCACGGCGCCCGAATGGATTGCGGAATACGTGCTGATGGAAGCCCGCTATTATCTGCGGTACACCTCCCAACCGGTCAAGGAGATCGCCTGGCTGCTGCATTTCAACAACCAGATGGACTTCTACCGTTACTTCCAGCGCCATGCCGGACTTACGCCGACCGCATACCGGGAACAGAATCGTTGACCCGGAAAAGGGCAGCGTTAAGGCTTTCATTAATGATAATTAAAAAGTGCCGATACCGAAGCAAGGTTTTGACAAATTCGGCGTTTAATATATGGCCTATCGGAAGGCTCATTGCAGTAAATGATATTTCGTATGAAGAGATCCCTATTCCTTATGGCGGCCGTGCTGGTCAGCATCGCCGCTTCAGCGCAGCAGAATGCAGCTTGGAAGCGGCTGGAGAGCAACTTCCAGCTGGGCGGCGGATTGTTCCTGGAAAGCGGTTATCTGGCGCGTGAGGAGAACCCCGGAGCCGTGCTCCGTCTATCCTATGGCCTCGATATCCGATTCAACGACCAGTGGTCGGTGATGCCTGGAGTCGGCCTTCGCGCACA
>CADAXR010000167.1 GCA_902791945.1 uncultured Bacteroidia bacterium | reverse complement strand
ACTTCTCAATATGAACGGGTACACATCTCCTCGGCGGTACAGTCCTATACTTTGACGTATTTGAGGCCGAGGGAGGTTGTGGTGAGGTTTTGCTTGGACCTTTGATTACCTGTCATCCACGTTAAAGACAGGTAGAGTGAAGATGCCGTGCACGATTCCCGTCAAGGCTTGATTTTTGAAATCTGCATCAGCCGTTACTGAACCTTATTACTGTATGAGAGTATTACGCGCCATCCTGATAGCTGTTATATTGCTTCCACAAGTTTTGAGAGCCCAGGTTTCTTTCGATCCGGGAGAAGGATGCCTCAATGTGGTTGAATTTACTGCAGGGCCTGGTTTGGGAGCTTTGGGTGACAGGCTTATAGGAGCCAATTATCTTCATGAGAGGTTTATTAACGAACAGTTCAGCGTTGGGGCGGGTGCTGGTTACAGCTACCACCAGCAGTACAAGTTTTCTGCGATTCCTGTGTATTTCAGCACGCACTATTTCTTCGCAGACAGCAGGTTCTCCCCGTTTGTGAACCTCAAGGCGGGCATTTATTGGAAGCTGGCGCCGAAAAATAAAGATACTAATCAGGAGTTATCCATTTCGGGGAACCAGCCTGGCTTCAGTTTGTATGTTTCACCCGGCGCCGGGGTCAAGGTCCATCTCACTTCGCATATCGGCCTGATGGCATCGGTGAGTTATGACGGATACCTGGTTAATGTTCTCGACGGCACCAAGAACAATTATCACACTACGATAATCCCGAATCTGGGAATTAACTTCGGTCTGTGCTTTCAGATTCCGGGGTGGTAGGGGCGTTACTCTGCAATCAGCTTATACCCTGTCCCCCTGACATTGACGATGCGGATACGGGGATCTTTGGAAAGTGCACGGCGCAGGCGGGTGATGAAGACCTGGAAGCTGCGGGCGTTGAAGAAGTCGTCGTCGCCCCAGAGGTCGAGGAGGAGGTTCTGCATGGGAACGACTTCTCCGTGGGCACGGCAGAGGCGGCGGAGGATTTCGGCTTCACGGTGGGAGAGGTTGACGGTCTCGCCTTTCGGGAGGTATTCCAGCGTTTGGGATGAGGGCGTAAAGCGGTAATCACCCAGGGTGTATTCGTTCTGCTCCGGTTCAAGTCTTTCAGTCATATAAGCCTTGCCCATCAGGGCCTTGATGCGGACGATGAGTTCCTGGATGGCGAAGGGTTTCTTGAGGTAGTCGTTGGCGCCCAGTTCGAAACCGGTTACGACATCGTCCGGGGTGGATTTGGCCGTGAGGAAGAGGACGGGGGTATGGTCGTCGGTCTTGCGGATGCGGCGGACCATCTCGAAGCCGTCCAGCCGGGGCATCATGACATCGGCAATGAGGACGTCCGGGCGAACTTCGAAGAAGCGTTTGAGGCCTTCGGCCCCGTCGTATGCGGTCTCTACCGTGAAGCCCTTGCTGCGGAGGGTTTCACTGACGATCTGGACGAGGGTCTTTTCGTCTTCGACAAGGAGGATTTTGATGGCGCTCATAATGACAGGATAAATTCACTGCCCTTGCCGGGGGCGCTGGTGACGGAGAGGGAGCCGCCGTGCTTTTCGGCCATCGTCCGGGCGTAATAGAGGCCGAGGCCGTAGCCCTTGACATCGTGGATGTTGCCGGTGGGAACGCGGTAGAACTTTTCGAAGATATGTTTCTGCTTGTCGGGGGCGATGCCGATGCCGTTGTCCCGGACACGGATTTCGGTGCCTGCATCGGTGGCTTTCGCCGTGATGTCGATGCGGACCGAGGAGCCGGAGTATTTGATGGCGTTGTCGATGAGGTTGCTGAGGATATTGGAGAGGTGGAAGCGGTCCGCGTCGAGGACCAGGCCCTTTTCTACATCTATGTGGATGTCGCAGGGCTTTCCGGCGGAGAGACGGTGCTGCTCGGAGAGTTTCTGCAGCAGCGGCTCCAGCTCAATGGTTTCGCGTTTGAGCTCGAAGGTTTTGCGGCTTTCCATACTCATCGAGAGAATCTGCTCAATCATTCCTTCCAACTTCTCCAACTGGCCCTGGCTGATTTCCAGATACTCGCGGCGTTTGGCCGGATCATTGCCCGCATCGAAGTTAAGGAGGGCGTCGTTGGCAGCGTAGGCGACGGCCACCGGGGTCTTGAGTTCGTGGGTGATGTTGTTGGTGAAGTCGCTCTTCATTTCTTCCAGGCTCTTCTGCTTGAGCATGGTATGGATCAGGAACCAGAAGGA
>CADAXR010000166.1 GCA_902791945.1 uncultured Bacteroidia bacterium | reverse complement strand
GCACCAGGTCACCGCCTTCAAGAGCGACCGGATGCCGGACTTCTCCGCCCTCGTCAAGGGCGCCGGCGTCGAGGTCAAGGGCCGCCTCCGCAACAACCGGTTCACCGACTCCAACGGTGTGGAAAGGACCGTCACCGAGATCCTCGCGTCTCAGGTCAGCGTCATCGGCGGGACGCTTCAGTAACCGTCGGGGAGACGGGTTCTCCTCTCCTGCTTTGCTCTTCTCTGGCACCGCCCCGGACAACCTCCGGGGCGGATCTTTTCACGATAGTATCAAAGTATCATAGTATCATTGTTCAGAAAGTACCAAAGTATCGAAGTATCGTAGTATGCATCGCTGCAGCGTCTTTCTTCTTTTGACACGAAGCGGATTCTCCGCTCATGCGGCCCCGGGTATTGGCGTATATCCTTTCTGCAAATCTAAGCTCGCCCATCGATGCGTCAAGCCAGACCTGTGGGCAGGGGAGACTGACAATCTTCCTCCCGTGCGGGAGCGTATTCTCCGTCTCCGGCTTGCCTTCATCTTTACGGGCTCGCTTTCCGAAAGCAGAAAAATATACGCATCCCCGGGGCCGGAAGGCTCGGAAAAAAGGGAAAAGAAATGAGTTCGTGATTATGGAAGATGCATTGACTCTCGTCCTGGTCATCGTCCTCTGCCTGCTCCTGAAGCCGCTCATATCCGCAATCCTGCGCGGACTGGGAAGCTCGGAGCACCGTAGGGACAGGTAGGGTGCTGGCGGTGCGATAGGACTGGCATATCATTAGGTAGGTTGGCTACGGCATTTGGCGCGGCCGGCTATTTTCGTATCTGCAACCGGGTTGCGAAGGATTCTCTGTATCTTTGTACCTGAAAGAATGAAATCATGAGCGACAAGATCCAGAAATCCTACCGGCAGTCCCGGAATATCTATGATGATGTCCTGACACGGTCCACCTGGTGGAGCCGCCTGTACATGGACATCTTCTGGGGCGGAGTGGATGACAACGAGATCGCACGGACCGTACTGTCTTATATCCCGGATGACTTCTCGGGGAAGCTGCTGGACGTTCCTGTCGGGACCGGCGTCTTCACAGTCACGAAGTACGCACGCATGAACCGGGCAGCCATCGTCTGCCTGGACTACAGCAGCGACATGCTCGACCAGGCACGAGACCGTTTCTGGAAAGTGGGGATAGGGAACTGCCGTCTGGTCCAAGGTGATGTGGGGGCACTTCCTTTCGGGGACGAATCCTTCGACATCATCCTTACCATGAATGGCTTTCATGCCTTCCCGGACAAGGAGAAGGCCTATTCCGAAGTGAATCGGGTTCTGAAGGCTGGCGGCCGTCTGGTCGGCTGCTTTTGCATCCGGGGCGAATCCCGCCGGACCGACTGGCTGATGGACCGGATCCTTTCCCGCAGAGGCTGGTTCACACCGCCTTTCGAAACCTTCGACTCCCTGAAAGCTAGGCTGGAGAAGGGATACCGGCTCGAAGAGTATCACAAGGAAGGGTCTATCGTGTATTTCATGGCAACGAAAGAACCGCATTAGGATATGAGGACATTCCTGAAGATACTGACCCTGTTCATCGCCGTCGGAGCCGTCGGTGGTGCCGTGATGATGTGGATGGATCCCACCGGTGTGAGCTGGGGAGGGGAGCCGATGCTGGATCTGCTGCGGGCTAAGATGCCCTGGCCGGAGGTCCTTTTCAAGGACTTCATTCCATCCGGCTTCGCCCTGCTGGCTGTGAACGGCCTGCCTCAGATTTTTGCCGCACTGATGCTCTTCAAGAATCATCGTTGGGCCTACTGGGCCTGTCTCGCATGCGGAATCATCCTCATGCTTTGGATTGTGTTGGAGTGGTGGATCTGGGGATTCGTGGCCCTGAGCAACATCTACTTCATGCTGGGGCTCGTCGAAGTGATTGGCGCCGTTTTCTGTATCAGGCGCTTTCGTTAGAAGGTTCGTCAATCCTTGAATAAGAGGGCGGGGCCGCCGGTGTGTTAACGCCGATGGTCCCGCCTATTTTAGGAATGAGACTGAACCTTATTGGATGTCAATCTGCTTGACCGCCTCTTCCTTCTGCGCCTTCTCCTTCTTCGGGATGTGGACGTTCAAGACGCCCTTCTCAACCTTGGCCTCGATCTTGTCGGCCTCGGCGTCGTCAGGCAGCAGGAGCGTCTGCTGGAACTTTTCGTAGGAGAACTCGCGGCGGAGATAACGGCCGTGCTTCTTCCCTTCCTTCTCCTCGGTCTTCTTCTCCATCTCGATGTGCAGGTTGTTGTCGGCATCGACGTGGACCTTGAAGTCCTTCTTG
>CADAXR010000165.1 GCA_902791945.1 uncultured Bacteroidia bacterium | reverse complement strand
GGATACATCCTTGAAGATCACATACTTGGAGACCAGTATATCCGTCAGCGCTACAACGGCAGCGGCGCCGGCTACTCCGGCGAGGGAGAGGTCGACATCACCGCCGGTCCGAAGGACGGTATGATCCGCACCCAGGCCGATATGGACTGGGTCATAGCGATGATCACCGCCGGCTACAAGTTCCAGGGCGGCCAGTCCGTTTCCAAGAACACGCTCTACTACGGCGACTTCATCTACGCCGACATCAACGGTGACGGCAACTACGGCGATGAGAACGACAAGATCTTCACCGGCCACAGCAACGTGCCCAAGGTGACTATGGGTATAAATCTCGGCTTCAAGTGGAAGGGCCTTGATTTCTACGCCCTTATAACGGGTGCCTTCGGGTTCTACCTCAACTGGAACACCAGCGTCTATAACACTTCCCTCGTCAACAAGGCCCAGGCGATTATGCGCCGGATTGCGGACGACCATTACAGCGCCGAAAATCCCAATGGAACCTATCCCCGTCTGACCTACAATAAGTCGATCAACGACGAACTTTCCGATTTCTACCATTACAAGGGGGATTACGCAAAGATCAAGAGCCTCCAGCTGGGATATTCCCTGCCAAAGAGGTGGATGGAAAAGATTCATGCGGAGGGTATGAGGTTCTACATCAACGCCGAGAATATCGCTACTTTCACAAAGTATCCCGGACTCGACCCCGAGATCGGTACATCTATCGGATATCCTCTTATGAGGAGCGTAGCAGGTGGTTTCCAGTTAACTTTCTAGGAGGACAGGATTATGAAAAAGTATATAGTATTTTTTGCACTGATTTCTCTCGTCTGCTCCTGCAAAGGCATTCTTGACACCTATCCCAGGAGCCAGATATCGGATGGCAACATGTGGACTACGCCGAGTATGTCCAAAGCAGGTATTGACGGTCTGATGTATCCACTGGCAAGACACGTGAGCGGATTGAGCGAACTGGTCCCTGCAAACGGCAAGGGAGGAGTCAACCGTATCGGCCTGGAAGGTATGGGCTACACCAGTATCCTTGATGCCGGTTCGGATATGCAGTTCCTACGTGCCGCGACCAAGACGGCCTCCGGAAAGGAGATTTCCGCGGAATGGAAATGCATGTATATGACCATCCACTCCTGCAACAAGGCCATAGCAAGGCTCAGGAAGGATGTGGTCGGCGACGAGATGTACGAGCAGTACATCTGCGAAGCCCGTATGATCCGCGCCTACTGCTACACCCGTCTTGTGATGTTCTTCGGCGAAGTCCCGATCTATCTCGACGAGACTGAGAATGCCGAATGCACCAAGGCCCAGGATTACTGGGACGACGTCTGGAAGATGATAATTGACGAGTGCACCCTCTGCATAGAAAATCCTGTTTTCCAGAACAATAATCTTCCCGGCAGCAAGCGCCCGTGCAAGCCCTCCAAGGGTATGGCCTACTACCTCAGGGGCAACGCCTATATGTGGCTGGCCGCCAACAAGAACCCGGAGATATATGCCGGCGCTCCCGGCATTTCCGACGCTGAGATCCAGCAGTATTATACACTCGCTGCGGCGGATCTCGGAATGGTGAAAGAGTGCGGCTTCGGACTCTGGGACGGCCCGGAGTGGGACGGGTTCTTCAGTTATCTCAGTGAGCACGACAAGGAAATGATATTCCCTCTGGAGTTCTCCTTCACCGATGGCTTCTCCTGCTATTGGCAGTGGGTGATCGGCAGCCGTTCCCACCTCAACTCCTGGACCCGTCTCGTCCCTTCCACCGAGTTCGTGAATGATTTCGAAATGGCAGACGGGAGCAAGTTCAACTGGACTCAGGTTTTCCCTGAGTGGAACTCTATGACTGACGCCCAGAGGGAGGTATTCTTCCTCCGGGACAGCCTTGACACCCATGCCGCTCGCGTTGCAGACGGCACGGCAAAGGAGAAGGACATCACCCTGACAGCCCAGAGGGAAAAGGCCATAAGCAGGATAGGCCAGGATGTCTACGATCAGTATTACCTCGACCTTGGCAACGAGGAGAGGCTTTCTGCTGCATACACGGGGCGTGACCCTCGTCTTGAGAAACTGGTCGTCATCCCTTACAAGCCTTATCCGATGATCAACGAAAGCAGCGGGAAGGCCATCAACTTCGTGCGCCGCTGGCCCCACTACAAGCGCGAGGACGCCGTTCCTGATTCGGACATGATTCCGGAGTTCTCCTCCAATATGGTCTATCTGACCGACTGGCCTCTTATCCGTTTCACGGAAGTCCAGCTTATGCAGGCGGAGGCGCTTCTCTGCTCCGGCCACGTGCCCGAGGCCGTCCAGCTTATAAATGAGGTCCGCGAAAGCGGCGGTATGCCGGCCATTACCAGCGGCGATCCGGACGAAGTGATGGAAGAGCTCCGCTATGAGACCCGTGTCAACCTTTGCCAGGAGGGCAAGGACTTCTACTATGAGATCCGCTGGGGGACCTTCCAGCAGAAGAAGTTCCAGGGCAAGAAGTTCTGGGATCCCAGGACCTGCTGGGGAGAGGGCGGCTGGAAGACCGGCTACTATTACGTAAAGGGGATGTGGCCGCTCAGCGCTCCGCTCGATGAGGTTGTGATGAACTCCAACCTCAGGCGTCGTCCCGAGTGGGCTTATTAAAATGAAAAAATATGCGGCATTGCTTCTGGCTGGATCGGTCCTGTGGGCCGTATCCTGCCGGAAGGATGCCCCGCAGACCCCTCCGGATCCCGTCCCGCCGGGCCCTCAGCCCTCTCAGACGGAGTTCAATCTGGAGAATCCGCTGGTGACCTCCTATCTCGACTGGCTCGAAAAGCTGCCCTACAGGGACGGAGACTACTCTTATTCCAACATAGACGACTTCTATCTTACGGAGACCGACTATCGGAAAGACTGGCCCTCTCCCGTGACCATCTCATGGGAGAAGGCCGCCGGAGGCAGCACGCAGCGGGTCGTCCTTGCCGACAATCCCGGTTTCGAGGATGCCGTGACCGTTTCCATATCCGGATCTGCCGTCAAGCACGACATCTATAATCTTATTCCCGGAAGGGAGTATTGGTGGAAAGTGACTTCAACGGCCGGTGAGGCCGTCGGGAGCGGCTCGTTCCGCACCCTCGGAAGAAAGCGCTTCCTCAAAGTGGATAAAGTCTGCAATGTCCGGGATCTCGGCGGCATCCCGACCGCGGACGGGAGCAAGCGCATCAAATATGGAATATTGTTCCGCGGAGGCGAAATGAATGGGCACCACAAGGACTACGACGGTGTCTTCTGCCGGATCGGGACGCCGGGGACGCGGGCGATGCTTCAGGCAGGCATTGCTGCAGACCTTGACATGAGGACCGCCGACGAGGCGGAGTCGATTACTTCCTCTCCTCTCGGGAGCGATCTGGATTACATCCGCTTCGAGACAGTCAACAAGTACTACTACGACAAATTCTGGACGACAGACGAGTATATAAAGGCTCTCCAGTGGACCATAGACGAACTCCGGCAAGGGAAGCCCGTCTATTTCCACTGCGTCTTCGGGGCCGACCGCACGGGGACCTTCGCCTTCATCATCGAATCCCTCCTCGGTGTCAGCGAGAACCAGATCGCCATCGACTACGAACTGACCTCCTTCTCTTACGGCCTGGAATCTCCGCCGCGCCGCCGCGGGCCGAAAAATGAGCTGAGCGTTTACCGTTACCGCCAGATGGCGGAAGGGATGCGCACCTCGATTTTCACCGGCTCCACCTGGCAGGAAAAGATCTACAATTTCTGCCTCAACGGCTATCCCTACGGTCCCTCCATGGCCACCAGAATCTCCGCCGATGACCTGGACTGGTTCATCGGGAATGCCTTGGAAGCAATTGAATAAATAGCTTTCTTTGTGATATGAAACTCCGGAGTATTCTTCTGATTCTTCTTGTCATCCTCGCAGGATGTAAGGAAACGCCCGTTCCGCCTTCGCCGAAAGCGGGAGGGATCCGGAGTGCTGAAGATTTTGCGGCTTTTGCCGAAGCCGTTAATGCTGGTAAGCCGACAGCTACATGGGAGAATGAAGAGGGTTGGATTATTCTACTGAATGATATCGACTTCAGCGGTGTATCCGAGTGGGTTCCCGTCGGCCGGGAGAGCAGTCCGTTCACCGGGAAGTTTGACGGCAGGGCCCACAGCATCAAAAACCTTAAATTGGTGGATGCCGTGACAGAGGAGGGCTCACATTTCGGGCTTTTCGGCTATCTCGGCTCCGGAGCCGTCGTACAGAATTTCACGATAGACGAAAGTTGCTCGATGACGGTAACTTCATCCGTCTCGCACAGCGCCGGGATGATTGCGGGTGCCCTCTATGACGC
>CADAXR010000164.1 GCA_902791945.1 uncultured Bacteroidia bacterium | reverse complement strand
CGGATGCCGTGGGGCCCGTCGGTGCACCACACCTCCGGTATGCCGAGCCTTGGAACACCGGGCGAGGAGAACTTGGACTGGGCGTGGACCATCGCGACTTTCTCCTCCGTGGTCAGCCTCGAAAGGGCATCCTCCACCCTCTCTTCGAGGTCAGCGGAAGGGTCAAGGTACGTCTCGACGTGATGCCTTTCGGCTTTCCTGCCGCAGGAACAGACGACGGCGGCGATTGCAATCGGAATAAGAAATCTTTTCATATCAAAGCGGTTATGCTGCCCCGAGAATTATTTTGAGGACAAGCTTTTTGTCCCCTTTTTCCTTCGGGAAACGGTAATACTTTATGTAAGAGAGCCATCTTTCCCGGATGGCCTTTGCGGCGCTGGATTTTTCCTCAGGCGTGGCCGCTACTTTCCAAGCCTCGACAAAATCCTGCAGCCCGAAAATGCTGAAAGAGAACTGGAAACTTCTTTTACTGATCTTTGGATACTTCGCGTAGACCGCCTTCAGGAGGCTGTGCATTGACACCGCCCCTTTGAGATAGAGGCCGGTGCTGCGGGGCACGGTCGTAAGAGAGGTCCCATCTTCGTTCTGGACGTAAACGTAGGGTGTGCCCTCTACGAGGCAGACCCTCCTGCTGCGAAGCAGATACTGCAGGCAGAAAATGTGGTCTTCGTGGAAGAGCAGATTGGCATATCTCAGTCCCTCCGCTTCGATAAGCTTCCTGTCGAAGAGTTTTGCGCAGGGAGAACCTAAGTTCAGAAGGTTGTACCTGCCTATGAGTTCCGTAGGATCGGAGGCGCTTTCGGATTTTTCGAAACTGTAATTGACGGTCGTCGGCCTCCCGTCCGCATAGCCGTTGAGAACGCCCGTTATCACGAGGTCGCCGTCCTGCGGCCCGGCCGAGAGAAGGGATGATATATAATTTTCATCGACGAAATCGTCGGAATCCACGAAACAAATCCACCTTGCGGCCGCGACCGCCATCCCGGCGTTCCGCGCCGCGCCCGGGCCACGGTTCTTCTGATGTATGACCTTCACCCTCCCGTCGGCAGCCGCGGCCTCGTCGCACATCTCCACGCTTCCGTCGGTGCTCCCGTCATCGACGAGAATAACCTCGAAGTCGGTGAAAAGCTGCCGCAGGACGCTGTCCAGGCAGCGCTGCAGCCGCGTTTTGACGTTATAGACGGGTATGATGACGGAAACTGCCGGTTCAGAGCATTTTTTCATAGATGTCGTAGTATTCCTTCGCGGCTTTTTCCCAGGAAAAGAGTTCTGTCCTCGCGATGATTTTCTCCGGGGGTAGTCCTCCGGAGAGATAGGTCTCCATGCCTTTGCGGAACTCCTCCTGCATGGCCCTCGGCTCGAAGTCGTGGTTGAAATAGAAGACGCAGTCGCCGCCGATTTCGGGGAGCGAGGTGCGGTCCGAGCAGAAGACGGGTTTTCCGTACATCATCGCTTCCAGGATGGGAAGCCCGAATCCTTCGGCGAAGGAGGGGAACAGGAAAGCCTCGCAGTTCTGAAGGTACCAGTGCTTCTCCGGCTCACTTACGCCGCCGGTGAATATGATCCTGTCTTCACAACCCCAGCGCCTGGCTTCTTCCACGATACGCTCTGTCTCCAGGGCAATCTTTTCGTGGCGGCCGGCGATGACAAGGCGGTAGTCGTTGCCCTCGAGGATGGCCGGCAGGGAGTGGATGTTCTTCGAACCGGAGATGCGGCCGAGGTAAAGCAGGAACTTCCCGTCGGGAACGATTTCCGGCTTTGTGACCGGGCCTTCGTATCTGCATGCGCCGTTATAGACCATATCGACGTCCGCCGGATCCAGATTAAAGCACTCGCAGACGTCTTTTCTAGCGACCTCGGAGATGGTGACTATCCTTGTCGAGTGCCTGATGGCCCTCGCCGTCAGGCGGTAAAGGAAGTCGTAGCTGTCCTTGTCCTCCGTGAAATGGATGCAGTTCATGTCGTGGACCGTGGTGAGCACCGGGAGGCGGAAACTCATCGGGGCGTAGTGGGTCAGCTGGTTGGAGACATGGTAAAGGTGGACCTTCGGTCCGAGGTACATGTAATGCTTGTCTATGTGGTGCCAGCGCCTGACCGGGAACTCCCCGCACTCCTCGAAAAGGGGCTTTGCGCAGTCCGGCAGATACAGGCCGGCTTCTTCGCTGTGCCGCTTGCTTTCCTTCAGGAGGGCTTTCGCCAGGTTCAGGGCATAGTGGAAGTAGCCGTTGTCCGGCGCCCGGAGGCTCTGGCAGTCGAAAATGATCATAGCGTCGTGTTATTACTCACAAACCTTAGATTTGCAACGTAGTTTTCTGCAATCAGGTTTGTATGTCAAAAATAGTAAATTTATGCCGATAAAGAAAGTTTAACAAAGGACAATGGAG
>CADAXR010000163.1 GCA_902791945.1 uncultured Bacteroidia bacterium | reverse complement strand
CCATTCCCGCAGGGAAGCTGACAGCGTATTCCCCCTATCAGAAAGGCGCCACTGGTGACGGCGACGCCATTGTCGTGAACTTCCCGGCAACGCAGCACTATACGACATACAATGGAGTCGTGCAGCCAGACCCTGTCGCGAACATCCTTCTGGGAGAAGGCAGCAAAGGCTCAGGCCTAAACTTCAGGAACATGACTGCCGTACTCAAAATCGGCCAGGCATTCGAAGCGGAGACCTTGGTAAAGACCGTGGAATTCCGCGACCTTTCGGGTGCCTCGGTTTCCGGAACGATGAAACTGACGGGCGGCGCCGCTCCGAAGGCCGAAATCACCGGCAGCGGCACAGTCCTTACCTTGGATCTTGGCGAAGGAATCGAGTTTCAGTCCGGGTCCGTGTCTCCGCTGTTCCTGATGGTTCCGGCGCGGGAATATAAAAAAGGTTTCGAGATTACATTTATCGATAGCAACGGGGCAAAAACCGTCCGTACGGTCGGCGCTACGATGGGTAAGACCTTGGAGCGTGGCGTAGTGTATTTGATTGGTGATATATCAGGCGAGAATTACGAGGCGGAAACTACCTCCACTCTTAAATCCGGGGCAATCTTGATGACGCCTGAAGCTCTGGATAAAATCTTGCTTCTGGACAGGATGACCATGCAGCTCACCGACGAGAATGGTAATCCCTGTTACGACCAGAACGGAGTGCCTATTTATCGGCCCCGGCTCAATCTGTTGGTTCATAAAGATTTGAGTCCTAAAGTGGGAGGCTGGCTGGTCTTCAATCAAGCATCTGACGACCTTCCGTACGGTGGCGTTTACAAAATTACGGATTGCACGCCTCAGGGTGACTATTTTGACGTTCTGGCCAGCCCGGAAGTTAATTTTGCAGCTGCGTACGAAGAGCTTCAGATTGGTGAGCCGCTCTATGACGAGTCCGGTAATCTGCAGGAGGAAGGTGGCGTGGAATTGGATTTGGCAAGCCATATTGTCTCCATTGTGGATGAGGAGGGCAATACTATCCCTTTCAATGCGACTAAAGGCGGTGTCATCCAATTCAGTGAAGATGCGGCGGCATCCCTGCTGGGACTGCCTGAAACCAAGATAGCACATAAGACCTATTCTTTCCCGGGACTGTCTCTCAAACATTCCGGCGACAATGCCGAATGTTCACTGGGCGCACAGCTCAGTCTTAAGACCAAATTAGCCGTCCGCTCAATGCAAGGCGAGATGCAGTATGTCCACTTCACCATGGACCCGGAATTCAAGTTCAATGCAGAGTTCGTCCTTAAGGGGGAAGTCAGCTACGGGATGCAAGTCCACCTTATCAAACTGATTATTTCACCTATTATAATCGGCCCTGTCGTAATCACGCCCACCATAGACATCTCCGGAGAAATCGGACTTGGCGGTGAAGTGAAATTCTCCACATCGCTTAGTTACACGTATAATGCGGGCATGTACGGTTTGTCCTACAACCGTGGGGACGGGTTTACTGCGCGCCATGAGAGTCCCAAGCCGCAGCCGCTGGATTTGACACCGGAAATCGGCGGTGCAAGCGCTTCGCTGGGTGCGTATGCATCTTTGCACGTGGATCCCTATCTTTCTATCTACGGTCTTTTCGGATTGGGAGCGAAGGCCGAATTCAAGCTCAAATTCGGAGCGACTGTCGAGGATAAAACCCAGTCCGTCAAACTCGCACTGGAGCCGGAATTGGAAATCATCCCCAGCATAGCATCGCTGGGCGGGTATTTTACCCATACGTTTAACGACCTTACGACCAACGTCAGCTTCGACCCGCTTTGGGAGAGATATCTCTCTCCTAAGGTAATATTGGCGAGCTCGGGTTATCAGTCCCTGCCGCTGTCTTCGAAATTCTATGACTTTGAATTTGAAGGAAAGAAGCTGGTTTCCGCTCAGGTGCCGGTTTCTCCGGAAACGTGGTTCTATAACATTAAGCTGGAGGAGCCTACTGCAGTCAAGTACGAAGTACAGGTGCGTGTAGTAGAGAGTGACGGCAAGATTGACAGACGCGACCAGTTTACTTTTGAACCCAGGCCCGCAGAACTGGTCACAGGAGAATACTATGATGATTTCGAGCTATGTTTCAATGCCGGCAATCCTTATCTTTACTGGGGTGAATGGGGGGCAAGCAGCGACTACGGCTCCGGCTCAAGGGTGGTGGCTTCAAAGACGGTAGGTGTATATCCGTCTTCAGATGCAGCGGACTTCGAGGGCGATGTCTTTGAGGGAAGTTTCAAAGCCGACGTAACCTCGCATCACGAATTCTGGACGGAAGTGTACCTGATTCCGGTCGGCAGCGGAGCAGAAAGGCTGCTCAGCCGAAGCAAATCCAAAGTTTATTTCTGGCCGAACGACGTCCAGGGCCGCAAATACAAGGAAAGCGAGTAGTTGATGTCGGCTTGCTGCTT
>CADAXR010000162.1 GCA_902791945.1 uncultured Bacteroidia bacterium | reverse complement strand
CCGATCTCGTGGCGGAGCACTTTGTCCTTGGGGAGCCTGAACTCCGGGATGCCGTATTCAAGCACGCCGCCGGCCTTGTGAAGGGCCTCGAAAATAGTGACGTCGTAGCCCATCTTGGCGAGGTCCGAGGCGCAGGCAAGCCCTGCGGGCCCGGAGCCAACGATTGCTACCTTTGGGGCTCCTGCCGGTGGGGTCAGGGCGGGGGACTCCGCCGCCGCCTCGCGCATCGAGTCGGCGACGAATCGCTCGAGCTTGCCGATTGCTACCGGCTCGCCCTTGACTCCGAGGACGCAGCTGCCTTCGCACTGCGTCTCCTGCGGGCAGACGCGTCCGCAGACGGCGGGAAGCGAGCTGTCGAGGGCTATCACGGAAGCCGCTCCCTCGATGTCGCCTTCGCAGACCTTCGCTATGAAGTCCGGAATACGGATACTGACCGGGCATGCGGTCACGCAGCGGGGATTCTTGCAGTGGAGGCACCTGGATGCTTCCAGCATGGCCTCTTCTTTATTGTAGCCGAAGCATACTTCTTCGAAATTGTGCGCGCGGACCTTCGGATCCTGCTCGCGGACTGCGACTCTGGGTATTCTGTTTGCCATTTTTAGCCCCTCCCTATTTTACATACATGATGCTCGGATGCGGCGGCCTCCTCGGCCCTGTACTGGCCCTGGCGGCGCATCGCTTCGTCGAAATCGACCTCGTAGCCGTCGAACTCGGGGCCTTCGACGCAGGCGAAGCGCGTCTTGCCTCCGACGCTGACGCGGCAGGCTCCGCACATTCCGGTGCCGTCCACCATGAGGGTGTTGAGGCTCACGGTCGCGGGGATGCCCAGCTTGCGGCAGGTGAGGGTCGTGAATTTCATCATTATCATGGGGCCGATGATGACGGCCTGGGTGTAGCTGTGGCCCTCCGAGACGACGTGCTCGAGCATATTGGTCCCCATGCCCTTGAAGCCGTAGGAACCGTCGTCGGTGCAGATAAAGAGGTTGTCGCAGACGGCCCTCATTTCGTCTTCATAGATGATGAGGTCCTTTGTCTTCGCTCCTATGATCACGTCGACCGGGACGCCGTGCTCCTTGAGCCATTTGGCCTGGGGATAGACTGGCGCGGTGCCTACGCCGCCGGCTATGAGGATATAGCGCTGTGAGGCGAGCTCCTCGGGGGACATGCCTATGAAATCTGAAGGGTTCCCGAGGGGGCCCACTACGTCGGCGAAGGACTCTCCGGGCTCGAAGGCTATGATGTCGGAACTGGAGGCGCCGATCTTCTGGGTTACGATTACGACGGTGCCTTCGGCAGCGTCGTAGTCACTGATTGTAAGGGGAATACGCTCTCCTTTTTCGTCCGCCCTCACGATGAGAAACTGCCCGGGCTTGGCGGCGGCTGCGAGCCTCGGGGCGCGGACCTTCATCCTGCAGATAGCAGGGGTCAGCATCTCTTTTTCAAGTATTTCGAACATAGGAACAAAAGTAGTCAATTTTTCGGAAAAATCTACAGTTGTCCCTTGTTATTTTCATTTGCAGAAAAACTCCTTCAGGTTGTGCTGTCCGCCGTCCTCAAGGCCGCCGGCATGCTGGAAATGCTCATCGGCCGCCTCGAGATATTCCCCGTCCTGTACCTTCTCCGCTCCCGCGTTTTATAACGAGGCGACGAGGATGGCTTTGATGTCCTGCTCGGAGAGGGGGACGTAGGCGTTTTCAAGGCCTTCGTTGACGGCGATATGATGTGCCATCTCGTCGATGCGCTCTTCGCCGATGCCGACTTCACGCAGGTGCATCGGGATTCCGATGCTCTCGAAGAAGGCGTAGGTGGCGTCGATGGCCTTTTCCGCGATTTCCTGCGCGGGGAGGGAAGCGTCGATGCCGAAGACGTTTACGCCGTATTTGACAAAGCGGGGAAGAGTGCGCTCGCTCAGGATGTGGCGCATCCAGCGAGGGGTGATGATGGCGAGGCCTTCGCCGTGGGTGATGTCGTAGTAGGCGCTTAGCGCGTGCTCGATGGCGTGCATAGGCCAGCCGGACTCGCTGTTTCCGAGGGCGTAGATGCCGTTGCATCCGAGGGTGCAGGCGAACATCATCTCGGCGCGGGCGCGGTAGTCTTCGGGGTTCTCAAGGCAGACCCTGGCGTTTACCATCAGGCTCTTGAGACCGGCTTCGCAGAAACCGTCGTTGAGAAGGGTCGAATCCTCGCAGAAATACTGCTCCATAATGTGGTTCATCGCGTCGGCGCAGCCGGCGGCGGTCTGTTTCTTCGACACCGAGAAGGTGTAGCGCGGGTCGAGGAATGAGCACACGGGGTAGAGCAGGGGATCGATGTAGCCTATCTTGTCGTTTGTCTCGGTGCGTGATATGACGCCTCCGCTATCGTATTCGCTGGTAGCAGGCTCCGGCGGCGATGGCCTTCGAGCAGTCGAGGACGCTGCCGCCGCCGACGGAGAGGATGACCTCGATGCCGTTCTCCTTGCAGAGGCGGACACCGTCTAGCACGCTCGGGTCGTACTTCGGATTCGGCTGTATGCCCGGAAGTTCCGTTATTTCGAAATCTTTCAGGAGCTCCCTTACGCGGTCGTAAAGGCCAATTTTCTTGATGCTGCCTCCGCCGTAGGTCAGGAGCACGCGCCTGCCGAGCGCGGCCACGGTTTCAGGAAGTTTTTCGATGGCATCCTCGCCGAATACAAGGCGGGTCGGGGTCATGTAGTCAAAGTTCTGCATAGTTTCAGTGTTTACGATCTGTGCAAATATAAGATGTTTTCCCGAAAGAATCTCTGTAAAATTATTATCTTTATGGCGATAAAAACTATGTGAGATGAAATTCCTCGGAAACCTACTCTGGCTCATCCTCGGCGGATTCCTGATAGCGGGAATCTACTTCCTCGTCGGACTCATAATGTGCCTCACTATAATCGGCATTCCCTTCGGCGTCCAGCTGTTCAAGCTCGGCATATACGCTCTCTGGCCCTTCGGACACGAGCTGTCCTTCGGTCCCGACGAGCCCGGCTGCCTGTCGGTAGTGATGAACATCATCTGGATTCTTCTCGGCTGGTGGGAGATCGCCGTTCTCCATCTGGTGTTCGGCCTTCTGTTCTGCATAACCATAATCGGTATCCCGTGGGGCCTGCAGCACTTCAAGATGGCGCTTGCCTCGGCGCTCCCGTTCGGCAGGGTAATCGGCTGATCGAAAGATGAAGACAGTTGAGGTCGTAGCCGCCATAATCCGGCAGGATGACAGGATATTCGCCACCCAGAGGGGCTACGGCGACTGGAAGGACTGGTGGGAATTCCCGGGCGGGAAAATGGAGGCGGGGGAGACCCCGGAGGAAGCCCTCGTCCGCGAAATCCGTGAGGAACTCTCCACTGAAATCTCCGTGGACAAGTTCCTCTGCACCATCGACTGGGATTACCCGGCATTCCACCTCACGATGCACTGCTACATGTGCTCGCTCCGGGGCGGCGCGCCTCAGCTCAACGAGCACGAGGCGGCCCGCTGGCTCTCCACCGCCGGCCTCAACAGCGTCCGCTGGCTCCCCGCCGACGACCAGCTCCTCCCGCTGATCGCCCGTGAACTTGGTTGCTGACAGATAATGGCAATATTAACCCTTCAAGCAAGCCAAGGGAATGACGTGGACGCCGTCGGGACGGGTATAGGCGTACTCGCCGCCGGTGATGACCATGAGGAGGTCCGGTTCACGTAGGGGAACTTGTTTTTCTTCCTGGTTGTGTTTGCGGATAAGCCCCACAAGTTCTTTGAGGTGCCCCGCACCATCATCTATCTCTGCGCTGCCCAGTTTGCATTCGATGAGGGCGTAGCGGCCGTCTTCCAAGTGCAGGACAATGTCAGCCTCCAGGCCGTAACGGTCACGGTAGTGGGAGATTTCGCCGTCGAGCGGGGCGGAATAGACTTTGAGGTCCCTCACGCACATACATTCGAAGATGAATCCGAAGGTCTTTAGCTGGGTAAGCAACTGACCCGGGCCGAGTCCCAAGGAGGCTACGGCAACGGAAGGGTCGCAGAAGCTGCGTTTTTCGCCGCTGCGGATGGCAGTCTTGGAACGAATGGAGGGGTTCCAAGCTCCGATGTCCTGGATGACGAAGATCTTCTCCAGCGCAGCAACGTACTTATCGAAGGTGCTGCGGGAGAGGGAGTCGTTGTTCGCGGTGACATCGGCAAGGATGGTGGATTTGTCCACCATGGTGGAGACGTTACGGGCATAGGAGCGAAGGATAGCCCGGGCAATCTTGGGGTCGAGTTTTTCCTTGGCGGCCTTGGAGATATCTTTGTCGCAGACGGTCTTGACGTAATTCTTGGCTACGAGAAGTTTGCCGCGCTCAGTCTTGGGCTGCAGGGCTGCAGGCCAGCCGCCACGGCAAGCTGCGAAGATAAGGTCTTCTACGCTCATCTTCGAGCGGGCGCCCAGGTCCGTCTTGGGATTATCAAAAAGAGCCTCCAGTGAGATGTCTCCAGTGGACTCGCCGGATTCGTACAGGCTCATAGGATACATCGTGAGGTCGGC
>CADAXR010000161.1 GCA_902791945.1 uncultured Bacteroidia bacterium | reverse complement strand
TGATGCCGATGACAAACCATTCGTAGAGGTGACTGACGGCAGTTTCGGACAGCTTCCTGAAGGAGTCCGTCTGTATAAGTCCCCGGAGGTTCTTCAGGGAAAGCCGGCTGTCGCTTTCATTGCCACCGTGGATCTGTCAAAGCGTGGCTTCCACGTGTGGGGCATTTCCGATCCGGAACTTTCCGGCTCGACCGACCCCTTCCAGACACCTACTCAGGTTTATAACACGAAGGACAGCCCCGTCCTTGTGATGAACGGCGGCTACTTCTACACTGACAGCGGCACCAACTACTCCGCCAGCCTCGCCGTCGAGGAAGGGGAGTTGCTTTCGCCCAACATCAATTATGCGTCAGAGGACTGGATAACAATCTATTATCCGACCAAGGGCGCCTTCATCCGTCACGCCGACGGTACGATGGAGGCCGCCTGGACCTACTGGGCGGATGCTTCGAACCACTGGATCTACGACGCCCCGGCACAGAACGGCTACGGCAGCACGCCTCTTGACCAGCCCTCCGCCACCTTCCCCAGTGCAGGACGCGACTTCGAGGCGAAGACGGCGATCGGTGCCGGCCCCGTGCTGGTCAAAAACGGACAGTTCCAGAACACCTGGCGCTACGAGTGCCTCCCCGGAGACCACGATGTCAACTGCCAGGGCCGCGCTCCTAGGACTGCCATTGGTTGCACGTCCGAAGGCCTGCTCGTCCTCTTCGTGTGCGAAGGCCGTGACATGACAGAAGGAGTCCCCGGCTACTCCACTGAAGATGTGGCCAATATCCTTCTCGCCTTCGGGTGCAAGGAGGCCTTGAACCTGGACGGCGGCGGCTCGACCTGCCTCCTCGTCAACGGTCTTGAGACTATCAAACCTTCCGACGGGGCGCAACGTTCCGTGGGTAATTGCATCTATATAAAATAGGACGTGAGACGTTTTTCAGCATATCTATTCCTTGCACTGGCACTGGCCGCCTGTACTCCGGAGGCCAAGCCGAGCGGTAGCACATCACCGGACACCCCGGTCGTTCCGCCGGATAATCCCCCTGCCGGGAAGCCGCGCTACGTGTGGATCGATGCTGCGGCCAATTTCCCCTATTTCGCCAACGACAAGGCCTACATCGGCAAGGAGATCAAGGAAATAGCCGACTGTGGCTTCACCGACATCGTCGTTGACGTGCGCCCCACCGAGGGGACGGTCCTCTGGAAATCGACCGTCGCCCCTGAGGCGAGGCGCCTGGCCGCCTGGATAACATCCACAAGCGGGAGCACTTCCTACCGCTTTGTGGAAAGGACCGCGACCTGGGATTACCTCCAAGCCTTCATCGACACTGGCCACGCTGCCGGTCTCCGCGTCCACGCATCCATAAATACCTTCGTGTGCGGCTATGGCGGCTATTACGGCCTTGAAAGCGAGGGCCCGGTGTTCACCGGCGACATTCCGGAGGACTGGACTGCGCTGGACAACACGTCCGAAGGCCTGCGTCACAGCTACTATCCCGGCGTCCAGGGGACTGTGTTCCTGAACCCTGCCAATGACGACGTCCAGAATTATGTCCTGTCGCTCCTCGGGGAGCTTGCCGCCTATGACTCCAGAGTGAATTTTCTGATGTCTCAAAGCAGAAATTTGCCACTTATCTAGGCCATCAGCCAGCAAAGTGGCCCGTCTTCAATGCCGGCGTGACTTCCCTTCCTTCCGCCCTTGGAGATGACCAGAAGAGCTGGCTTGCCTTCCGCTGCAAGATAATCCACGACTTTGTGGAGAGAGCGGCCGGTACGGTCCACGCCGTCAACCCGGATATGAAGTTCGGCGTTTATGTCGGCGCCTGGTATTCAGACTATTATCCTTCCGGTGTCAACTGGGCGAGCCCCCGCTATATGACCCATCAGATTTACCCCAAGTGGGCGAATTCGGATTACCACAACTACGGTTATGCCGACCACTGCGACTATATGTTCCTTGGCTGCTATGCCACGACTTCAAGCATTTACGGCAGCACTGAATGGACGATGGAGGGATTCGCAAAGCGCGGAAAGAGCCTCCTGATGAACGACACCGTCTTTGCAGGAGGTCCGGACATCGGCAATCCGGAAGGATGGCAGTACGGCGGCAAGCGCACCTATATCCCTCAGACTCTGGACGCGATAGTAACAAAGGGCGGAGCCGACGGCTACTTCGTCTTCGACCTCTGCCACATCAGGCAGTTCGAGTACTGGGAGACCTTTAAGAAGACCTTTACAGACTACATTAACTCATTAACTAATAATTAATTATGTTTATGAAAAAAATCTTTTGTGTTTTGATGATTGCGGCAGTCGCACTGGTTGCCTGCAAGAAGGACGGTAATAAACAGGGAGAAGCCCCTGGTCCGGACAAAATCACGCTGCTTTCCGACGCGCTCGTCAATGTCGGCGAGGAGTCCGAGATTATTACCATCAAGTTTACCTCCAACGTGGATTGGACCGCTGAGGTCGAAGGCGGTGACTTCATCGCCCTCAAGGAAAATTCCGGAAAGGCAGGTGACAACATTGAGCTCAAGGCCACTGTCCAGTCTCTTCCGGAGGACAAGCTCGGTCGTGTTGGCGGCGTTTACATCGGTGGTGGAGATGCCGAACGTATCGCGGTCGTAATTATGCAGGGCAAGGTGTTCTTCTTCATTCCCGAGGCTCTTGAAGTCGGCGTTGAAGGAGGAAAGGCTGATTTCCAGGTCGTCACCAACCTCGAGTATGAGGTGAAGATCTACGACACCTTCGACTGGGCACCCGCGACCTACGACAAGGAGACCGGCAAGGGATCCTTCACCGTCGCGGCCAACAATGGCTACGATGCCCGTTCCGCCTATGTCAAGTTTACGATTCCCGACATTCAGGATCAGGCTTACGACGATGAAGGCGCTCCCATCGAAGGCGAGACTGTCGACCACGTCGAGAGGATCTATGTCGATCAGGCCGGCTTTGCCGAGATCGCATGGAAAACATACCTCCCGGAGAATTTCAATGTTACTTCCGTTGAAGGCATCGATGCAACTGCAACGATTGCCCTTTTCAACGGAAAGCTTCTTGTAAGTGATGCGACGAAGATCTATACTGTCGATCCCGCCACCGGAGCATTCAACGGCACGCTCGAGGTCGGAACCCTCCCCGTGCAGTCAATTGCAAACGACGATGCGGGCAACCTCCTTTTCGCGAATCTCGGAGTGTACGGCGTCGAAGCCCCCTTCTTCGAGGTTTATGCCGTGAAGGCCGACGACACCTCACTCTCTGCACCGGTACACCTTATCCACTGTGTCGTCGATGCCTGGGCCGGCTCTCACGGCATTGACAAGGTGGCCGCCCGTGGCAATGTGTTCGACGACGGTGTCGTGTCCGCAATTTACGGTGGACTCCCAACGTATGAAGGCGTATCGTACGCCCCCTACTGGGCTATCGTCGACGGCAAGGCCAACGAAGCCGGATACAATGAGTGGAATCCCACGGCAAGCCAGCCCGACGGCGGATGGTTCCAGACTCCTTCGGGTGCGGGCGATCTGTGGCTCTCCAACCGCGGCGTCGTCGTCCCTGCCGGCACAAGCGTGAGCGAAGGATTCTTCTATGGCGGTTATGACAATCTGTACAATGTTTACTACTCCGCAGGAAAGGGAAGCGATTGGACTATAGCAGTCCCTGGTGCAGGTGACTGGGGCGGCGGCCCGGTCGGTATGCATACCACCTCCTGGGACGGCAAGAAGATCCTTGCTTTCATCCAGCTTGGCTATACATGGGACGCTGAAGGCTGGGGAATGCCTTCATACCTGTGGCTGATTGATTACACTGATCCTTCCAACGGATCTCTCCTTTCGAAGACCCAAATGTTCAATGGCCTTAAACAGCCCGTGACCGGCGGAACTGAAGAAAGTACGGCCGACGTCCTTCCCGTTGTGAGCGGCAACGACCTCGCCGTTTACTTTGTGGACTCTTCACAGGGCCATATCGGCAAGATGCTTTTCCCCAAGCTTTAATCCCTGGTTGAATTTCTGCTGCGCCGGCCCCCGGTGAGAGGGCCGGCGCTTTTTCAATTATCCGGCAATGAAGGCAATTGACATGTTCAGGGGCCTTACGATGGTCCTGATGGTGTTCGTCAACGACTTCTGGACAGTGTGGAACGTCCCCCACTTCCTGGAGCATTTCGCCACCTGGGAGGACGGGATGGGCCTGTCGGATCTGGTGTATCCGATGTTCCTCTTTGCAGTGGGAATGTCGATACCCTACGCCATTGACCGGCGCTATGAGAAGGGTCTCTCCACTGAGAGCACTCTCGGACACATCTTCAGCCGCACCTTCGCCCTCATCGTGATGGGAACTTTCATCTGCAACCAGGAATCCCGCGAAATGGCAGGGTGCCGCTGGCTGTGGACCCTCCTTTTCCTGGTGGGCTTTTTCCTTGTCTGGAACCAGTACAAGGACGATTTCAAGCCGGCGAAGTGGCTTAGGGCCGCAGGCGCTGTGCTTCTTGTAGTCCTCGCCGTAGTTTACCGCACTCCTGACGGGGCCTACTTCGAAGGGCTTTGGTGGGGCATCCTGGGACAGATCGGCTGGGCCTATCTGTTCTGCGCCCTTGCCTATCTCCTTTGCCGGAACAGGCAGTGGACGCTGTTCCCCATCTGGCTACTCCTCTGCCTTGTGAACCTGTCGGTTGTGCCTATGCGCGGTGGTGAAAGCCTCATCGGGGACAACTTTCCGGCCGATGTCGCCGCCGCCCTTCATCTCGGTGACGGTCACATCGGCATCATGGCCCTGGGCGGAATGTTACTCACCCTTGCAGAGCGGCGTCTCAAGACCGCCAGGGTCGGGATCGGTTTTGCCGCAGCCGCCGTCCTGGCAGTCCTCGGTCTTGTAGCGCATCAAGGATGGATTGTTTCCAAGAATCTTGGTACTCTTCCCTGGTGCCTCTTTGTGAGCTCGATTTCCGTAGCGCTTTATACACTTCTGAGGGTCCTTGAGAAAAAAGGCTGGACCCATTGGTTCAAGCCTTTGCAGCCTGCCGGTATCGCCACCCTTACCGTGTACATGATACCGTATCTTTTCGTCGCTGGATGGGTGCTTCTGGAGCCCTCCGTCCCCGCATGGCTATGCGGTTGGACGGGTGTGGCAAAATGCGCAGTGTACACCTCCGTGGTGATCCTCATCGCCTGGGGCCTGACCAGAATCGGAATAAAACTTAAAGTGTGATGAGGTCGTTACTTCTGGCCGCGGCAATGGTACTTGCCGCCTGCTTCCCAAAACCCTCGGACAGCAAGCCACGTATGGTCTGGATAGAGGTCGGGGCCAATTTCCGCCAGTATGCCAATGACCGGGAGAATATATTTACGGACTGCAGGAGGATCTCCGCCATGGGCTTCACCCACGTTGTCGTCGAAGTGCGTCCCACAAATGGAAATGCCCTTTTCCGTTCGAGCGTCGTTCCGCCCCTCACCGAGGTCGCACTCTGGCAGGACGGCGGGCTGAAGTACGTCCCCCGCACGGCTGATTTTGACTACCTTGAGGCCTTTATCGAGGCCGGCCACGCCGCCGGGCTCAAAGTGCTGGCGGGTGTCAATATGATGGTGGGAGGCTTTCGTTGCCAGGCGGGGACGATCGGCCTTCTGTACGACCGTCCAGAGTTGAGGGATTGGGGAGCGGTGGATCTCCACAAGGATGGTACGCTGGTAAACCATCTCGACGACGTGTCCACCTCGGGCGGCCGTTTCCTTGATCCGGTGAACCCCGACGTGCAGGAATTCCTTCTCACTATGCTGGGAGAGGTCGCTTCATACGACGGGTTGGACGGCATCGTGATGGATCGCTGCCGCTTTGACGACTATGCCCTGGACGCCGGGTACACGGACTGCGCCCGAGAAGCGTTCACGGCCTACATCGGCCGTGAGCCTGAGCGCTGGCCGGTCTTCCGGGAGCCGGGCCATATATTTCTTGACAAGGATCCGGATGCCCTTGAGAATGCATGGCTGACTTTCCGTTGCAAGGTCATTCACGACTTCGTCGTTAGGGCGGCCGGTGTGGTTGGCGAAATGCCCCTTGGCGTATATGTGGGTGCCTGGTTCAGTGAATATTACCGCAGCGGCGTCAACTGGGCCAGTCCCCGGTACAATCTGGCTGAGGAGGAACGCACGTATCGATGGGCAACACCGGAGTATCAGGCTACTGGCTTTGCAGATCTTGTCGATTTCATGATACTTGGCGCTTACTGCCCTGCGGACAATGTACATGGCTATACGGAAAAGACCTCGCAGGGTTTTGCCCGGCATGGCAGGAGGCGTCTTTGCGGAGACGTGCCGTTTGTCTGCGGCCCGGACATCGGCAACGAGCCCGGCTGGGGCCAGGGAGGCCGTGAAAAGACCATCGAAGAGATAGTGTCCGTAATGGACAGGGAAGCCGACGGTTTCTTTCTCTTCGACCTTTGCTACATAAGGTCCTTCAATTATTGGGACAATCTA
>CADAXR010000160.1 GCA_902791945.1 uncultured Bacteroidia bacterium | reverse complement strand
TTTTTAATGCCTCCCGCATCGGAGCTACTTTTGCTTGAATCCACGCCGGACTAAACATATAATCTGTTTGTGAAACTATATAGGAGGGAATACAATCAAAATTTTTGTCAAATAGTAGTCCTCTTATTCTGCTGGCAAATTCACGTTCTTCACCATCAAAGAATGCAACGACGCTTTCAACATCAAATAGATACTCTGAATCTGACGTTTCCTCATACTGCTGCCGTAGATAATTAATCATTGACCAAATTCCTTCGTTAAAGGAATCAACATCATTATTATCGGCAAATTCCATTAGGCTGTACGTGGTTGGAAACATTACACGAGCCAAAGTGGATATCTGCCCCTGCATACTCCTATCCATATAAAGGGAACATAACGATCGTCCTTCTTCATATTCCCCATAGTATGCAGCGCACAACAGAAGGTATCCAATGACCTTGCTCTTAAATTTGTCTCCTTTGATCTCTTTGAAATCATAATAAGCCGATACGCGATCCATTTCTGTAGAAGAATCACTTATCACGACGGCCATTCCCCTTTCATATAAATAGCGATCATGCTTTTCCTGTACGGAAAAACTCGCACAGGAAAGAGATATCAATACAACGACGGAAACAAGTATCGTTTTGACCATTCTAAAATAATTAAAATGAAAAAGATTGTCGTACTTTTTCGACCATTAGAGGTCGAGAAAGAGAAACCATGGGAGAGAATCCCAAAAACGATTTCACCCCAAACATTCCGGAGAGAGAGACAGTCATGCCAGCATAATGAAAAAGATGAGCATTCTTCACGAAGGAAGAAGGGATTGTCACGACAGCTGATTTTATTGTTCCTCGTGAGGCAATAACAGGGCCGTTCGGAGTCTGCAGTTGTGAATCAAAGTGTTCTCCGTTATACAAAACATCCATTTGAAAATAAGCCTCGGTATCTTCTGCCGTTGATACAATATCGATAATTTCATTCGCTACCACTGACAAACCCGTAAATACCCGCCCGTATCGATTTGTCTCTGACTGTGCTTCTTCTGAATATGTTGAATTGGCTTGAACGTATATAACCGATTCTCCTTGTACCGACACTCGATGAATAAAATCAAAATCATTGATGATAAGGCCACTGGAGTCAAACCCTTGGGTCTGAGTAGGAGTTCCAAAACCTAAATGCTGCAGAATGCTTGGATTGTCCTTTCCTACATATTCCAATCCTGTTGGTGTATTATCAATTGAATCAACGTCGTCTCGCCATATGTATTGCTGCATTTCTTGATCGTACACCCAATCCTTCCCATTCGGATCAATCATATTCACCGGATCCCCCGCACAATACGCATACGGACTGATGCTGTAATACTTTTCCGCCAGCGGGTCCATCGTCGTGAAGCGATGGAAGGACGGCGAGAGGTAGCGCGCCTCGAAGTCGTAGGTCGATGTCGTTTCGCTCCATTCCTTGCCGCCGTACAGGTAGGGGCTGTCAGTCGCGCCCGGAGGAAGGGGATACGGCTGGGAGGAGGATGCTACTGCAATCTCTTCTCCGTACGGATCGTAGTCGTGAAGCGCTACGGCGTTGCCGCTCCCGTCCGCCAGCACTCGGTTGTTCCCCAGGTGGTCTCTCAAATACCAGATATGCGCGTACGAAGGACTTCCCGCCCCGGAAGGAGGCGTGACGGGGGTGTAGTATCCGGCATCGGTGTGGATCATGGTCAGGGAACCGTCTTCAAGCCTGTAATTCGCTGCATATTCCGTGCCCGTGGATACGTTCGCAGAGGTTGTCTGTTGGACGTACAGTTTTTCCCCGTCGGCGCTGTAGACATATTTAACCACGTCTCCAGCAGACGCTACATACTCCTTAGGAAGGTTCAGTAGGTTGTATGCCGTCACATTAAGCGTGTCTCCCAAGGCGTCCAGCACAGCCGTGCGATTGCCTGCCGCATCGTAGGCATAACCTTCCTGCAGCAGTATTGAGAAAGGAGAGGTTCTTGTCCGCACCCGTGCCGCCGGGGCGTTACCCGACGCGGCCGTCCACTGCTCTGAATAGGAGGCGGTCTCCCTTCCATTCGGGTTTCCGTTCAAGTCATAAGAGTATGTGCGCGAATAGTCGTTCTGGGAGACGACATCGCTGCCATAGGCTGCCTCAGTCAGCCGGCCAAGCGGGTCATAGGCATAGTCGTACCAGGTCGCATCCGAAGAGAGCGGATCGATCCGCCATTTGGAAGAACTGATGTTCCCTCCCCATTGCCCGAGGAGAGTGCTCCCCGTTCTCGGGGTCTCATAGGTCAGTGTCTCCGAGAAGAGCGATCCTCCGATGCCCGTCAGCCAGTCCCGGACATTGTAGGCATAGCTGCTTGAAAGGGATGCAGGCCCTTGCGTGGCCCCTATTGCGCCCCGGGTCGTACCGTTCAGACGGCCTACGGAGTCGTAGGTGTTGTTTCCCCCCGTCCAGGGCGTGCGTGGTATTCTGTAGCCGACC
Source organism: uncultured Bacteroidia bacterium (assembly GCA_902791945.1). Classification (GTDB taxonomy): domain Bacteria; phylum Bacteroidota; class Bacteroidia; order Bacteroidales; family UBA932; genus Cryptobacteroides. The sequence goes on along the minus strand of CADAXR010000160.1, from coordinate 5,219 downwards.
CCAGTTGTCATACTGGTAGGCATATGCTTCAGTATGTTCCTCCGCTCCGGATCCGTCGTACATCGTCCTTCCAAGCGCCGTCAGGTTCCCCACGAAGTCATAGCCCGAGCGTTCCTGTACGCGCCGGCCGGAAGGGTAGCCCTTCACGTGATGCACCACACGGCCGTGGTCGTCATAATACCAGGTCTCCATTACGGCAGGGCCCGCGTTCTGGCGGACCTCGCCCAGCGTCCGGCTCCAATGGCCGGTCTGGAGACCGGCTGCGCTCGTTTCATACCTGGCACCATAAGGCTCGGTAGCGGCCGGGGCCGTATATCCGTACAGGGATCCGCTCATCCCGCCCTCGTGCTCGAGGAACGAGTAATCGTCCCACCAGTTCACGGTGAGCACCTCGGCGTCCGCCGGAAGAGAAAGCCCTTCCACGGAATAATCGTGAAGGGAGCCGTAGTCTCCATCGCCGTGGTTGCGGATGGCCCGTACCTGCACGCTGCCTAAGGGGTCGGCGAAAGCATCATAGCTCCCTGCCATGATCCCTGTCAGGCATTCGCGCCCGAGGGCGTCCTGCAGCCGGAAGCTCCATTCTCCGCGCTCCCGCTGGTTCCCGTCCTGCGTGAGCACAAGGCGGTCGCCTTTGTCATAGATATAGTATGTCCAGGCAGCGCCGGGCAGTTTCTTCGCGATCATCCGGCCACGGGCGTCGTAGCGATACTGGAAGGCGAAACCCTCCACCTTGGGGTCGGTTTCCGAAATGCCGGGCCAGTTGCCCCAGCCGAAATACGCCGAAAGTTCCGGGGGCAAGACCGCCGTCAAGCGGCCAGCATCGTCATAGAGGTAGTAGGTATCCGCATAGATTGCCCCAGCCGAATTTGTCGCGGCTTTCGCCAGGCGCCTCTCCAGCACCACCAGGTCCCGCATGTCCTTGAACACCCAAAGCGTCCGCCCGTCTTCATCCTCAGTGCGCTCCACCATCAGGGAGCCCGCCGGCCACAAGTTGTCGCGGGTAAAGGTGATTCCCGTGTTCCCGGAGAGGGAAAACCCGAACCTGATGCAGTGCAGGGAGTCCGTTCCGCTGCTCTCGGTGTTGGCGAGGTAGTTGCTCTTGACGCCTTTGCCCGCCGTGTGCCAGGCCTCACCTGGACCGGTCACCTTGCGGACCCGGTCCAGCGGAGAGCCGTCGTACAGTGTTTCGGAAAAGGGACATTCATCGTCATAATAGGATTGGGCCGCAGAGGTGAGCAACTCCGTGGACAGCTGACCACCGGCAGCCCAGATGGCCACGGGACTCCAGGTGCGCGACACTCGTCCCAGGGAATCATACTCCGTCAGGTCGACCAGGTCATCGGCGTTGGTCGCCGCATGACGGCGGAGCGTCTGCACCGGACGGCCGAGGCCGTCGTAGTAGGAAACCACCCTGCGCGCAGATTGCGTGCTGTCTGCCAGAAGGTGTGTCGTCGTCATGATATAATTGCATGTGTCCACCTGGGCAAGGAGTCCATGCATACTCGCCGGGGCGATGAAAGCGGCCGCGGCAAGGGCATACTTGAGAATCGTTTTCATCGGATTAGCGGTTTTTATAGTTGTATTGATAGCCCTCCACCTTATTGGATTAGCGGTTTTTATAGTTGTATTGATAGCCCTCCACCTTATTCCCGTCGTTGTCGTAAACACCCGTCAGGCGGCCGAGGCCATCATACCGGTAGCTCTCCGTCACGCCGCGGGAATCCGTGCGGCTCAGCAGGTTGCCCGCCGCGTCCCACGTATAGCTCTCGACCTGCGTCCCCTGAGGGAATACCCGCACGTGGTCCATCACTTTCCCGGCTGTTCCGGCCGTGAACGTTCCCGTTCCGGGAACCGTCTTGGACCGATAGGCCCAGGTCTCATCCGGCTGCCATTCCTGCCAGTCAATGACATAGGTCTTGTCAGGATACGGTGAGAAGTCCAGAGTCTTCACTCCGGTAAACGTTCCGCCACCGTCGAACCCTTCCTGCGATCCTGTTTCCTCAGGACCAAAACTCTCGAAAAGGCATTCGTCTGCACGGACCTCGTTTAGTTGATTTTCCACTGAGGGATATGACACGTTGACGAAGCCCCATGAAGGGAGCGTTTGCGGAATGCTCCTCGGGGAATGTAGGGTTTCCGATGCCATGGGACCGTGGCCGGCGTCCTCCTCTTCTGCCTCCCCGACCTCCTCCTCGTCATCGTCTAACTCAGAGTAGCTCCCCTGCATCGCCGTCATCTGGAACAAATGGTTTCCAGCAGGAAGGACGCCGGAGAAGAGCGTCTGGACCTCCAGCTCCTCATCCGGACCCAACGTCGGCCAGTCCCAGCGATGTTCTGTTCCGAAGTCCATCCGCCACCATACGGTCCGGCCGTAAGCCTTAAGGAAACTCAGGAACACTTCGACGATCCCGGAGCGGCTGCAGTGAAACTCCAAATCGATGGAAGTACCGCCCGAAAGGATGTTCAGGTCGGACCATACCGAACCTTCAATCTCCACAGGCGTAACTGTTTCGCGGGTTCCGTTCCTGGCACCCTTGAAAATAGCGGCGGGATGGCAGCCGTCCGGGGTCCAGAAGTATGTGGTTGGAAGGCCGGATCGGTCTTCGGCGAGAACGAGGTTTCCGCCCGCGTCGTATTCTGTAAAGGACAGTTCCGGTATAGAGCCATAACGGGAGTCCTTTGCCACCCCATCGAAGGCGTTGAACGAGACCGGTGTGACACCCTGGCCGAGAGCCGCTTTCCACTGCGCGGCAGGGACATACAATCCCTCTTCCTTTTTCCAGGNNNCCCATCGAAGGCGTTGAACGAGACCGGTGTGACACCCTGGCCGAGAGCCGCTTTCCACTGCGCGGCAGGGACATACAATCCCTCTTCCTTTTTCCAGGTAGTCAGGTCGGCGGAGACGACCTTCTCTGATAGGGAGTCCTTCCTGAAGCGCATTTGCTCGACCGGGAGGGCGATCATGTTCCGGGAAACCATTTCCGTATAGGGAGCGCCCTGGACGTCGCCTGTATAGGTGTAAGTGTCCCGTTCTGTCTCACTACCGACCATGCGTTTTGTTTCCGTCAGACGGCGGTGGGAGTCATAGGTGTATTCCACCGTATCAACGTGCGGCAATGCCCCGTTGTCCGGATGCGTCGTAATGATGGTCCGTTTCTGATAGGGATGATATGTAAAGACTTTCAAGAATGATTTCCGTCGCAGGGTATTCCTGCAGTGGCCGGAGAACTTGACAGCAAGCAGGCATTGGAGAGTATCCAGATAGTATTCGTTCTCTTCGAGTCTGACAATCGGATGGACGTCCAGCGCAGAACGGTATTCCTTCCGCGTCAAAAGGCCTCTGGACAATTCCCATGATGTGTGGGGATTATCCACGTCATCACCCTCATAATTCGAGTACATCTCGACACACGCCTTATCCGGGAATGATTCATGATTCGAGTAATGATGGACAATCCGACTGCCGTCCGCGAATATTTCCGCTACACGGCTGTATGTCACGTGAGAGCCGTCTGTCAGTGACATTTGATTCATCGGCATTTCACCGTCAAAGACGTACTCCCCTTCTTGCGGCTCCCCCGGAGGAAAGGAAATTGTCCAAAACAGGAAGTCATATCTTAACCCATAGCTTCTGAATCTGGTGGCTCCCTCAGAACGGAATATCGGTTTTCCGGCAAGTATTCCGGATGACCCGCCCAAGATGTCCTTATATTCAAATTCGCGGACTTCAGTTTTGCCATTTGCCACATCTGTCATTCGGTGGATCCTCAGTCCTCCGGCCTGCCCGGATTCTTGGACAAGCGTGAAGGGATATTGGCCCGCCACTGCCTGCATAGATTGCTCATCAGTCAGGTAGTACTTCTCCGTTTCGTCCCTCTCGGTATTCCGGCTGTAGTATCCCCACATGTCTGTCTGCTTCGAATTGTACGCAGGAAGTTTCAGTGAATTGTACGTGAATGAATAGCGGGCGTCATCATCCATGTACTTGCCTTTTTTGATTACCAGACTGTTCAGTTTCAGCCGCTCTTGCGTGGAATTCGTATAAAACAGATCTACTCGGCTGCTTTCTGTCAGGATCGAATGGAGTTTCCGATAATGGTTGTTTTCGTGAACCGCATCCAATGTCAATCCACTCGCGTGATATACCAGCCGATTCCAGAGATCGACATCCTCAAACTCGGCGGCCAGTTCATTCGTAGGAGAAGAGAAGAACCAGATGTCATCCCCTTCCTTTATGGACCGGATTCGGGACAGGTACGACGGGGAAATGAGGGTGAAGTTGATATTCCCGGCTGACTCGTTTTGAGTGGAATAAAGGTATCCGTCAGTATAAACTCTGTTTCCCGAGTAATAGAGAGAAGAATACTCAGTATAATGCCGGTCTGTCACAATGAGGGGAACGCCGGATTTCAAATAATCGAAATGAATTTCCTCCCCGGAAGGAAAACGGATGGTGGTGATGTGCCAGGTGTTGGCTGTGCGTTTCATGGGACGACGCATCCACTCTTGCCCGGGACTGATCCGGGAAATAAGTCCATAGGAGAATTCAATGGCACTGTCATCTCCGCCAAAGACATAGACAACCCCTTGAGAGTCCGTCAGGGTAATACACTTGATGTAGGTGTATTGCTGAGCAGTTATCGAAGTCGGTTGCAAGGACGGATCAAAGATGGGGACAGTTTTTGACGTGGCCGTATCAATCTTCACCGTATAATTCACGGCATCCTTCGAACGGATTTGAGCTTTGTTTTTTCCAACAAGGAAAAATGAGGAGGACAGCCCTTCGAAATTGACTTGAAACTCGTCCGGGTCATAGTCCTCATATACGTTGGAATTGGCAATCGAGTCCATCCGATCTTCATCAAAAGTCATATTCTGGACTGAGTCAGCGCGATAATAATAACCCTTCAAATAGATGAAAGGATTGCTGCCCAAAGAGGGCTGTTCATATTTCCCCATTTCGTCTATCTCTCCGTTCACGATCCGGTTGATGCAACCGCCCGCATGAAGCGTCCACCCCAAACCTACCCAGCCAGGATGTTGGTCGGGCTTGTTGCCACCGGCATGGTATGTTAAATAGATGGGAAGGGTGTAACCTTTTGCCCGCAGTTCCGTCAATGGGATGCTGATATTTGGAAGGCCGTTGAAGTAGCTCACGGGAATCTTCCCGTACTTGCCCAGTTCCGCGGCATTCGGGGAGAACACCTGCGGAAGGTCAT
>CADAXR010000159.1 GCA_902791945.1 uncultured Bacteroidia bacterium | reverse complement strand
GGAGCGGCCGATCTCCTCGTGGAGTTCCGGAGAGGGGGCGACGGGCACCGCGATGATGCCGTCGACATTGCGGCGGCGGAACTCCTCGAGCGAGGCGGCTTCTTCACCGACATCCTCGCGGGAGTCCGCGAGAAGCGTGTGGTACCCCAGGGATGCCAGCATATTATTAATCACGCTTGCGAGAGTGGCGAAGAACGGGTTGTCAATGCCGGGAACCACAAGGCCTATCGTGTGGGACTTGCGGGTGCGGAGGGCACGGGCGACGAAGTTGGGACGGTAGTGGCAGCAGCTGGCTTCGAGGCTGATAATCTCCGCCGCTTTACAGCTGATACGGTATTTCTCAGCCTGCCCCGAGAGCACGCGGGAGACCGTGGAGACCGAGTAGCCAGTCTTCTCCGCTATGGATAACAGATTGATCTTGTCGCTCATGTTTTCAATAAATTTATTGTCTGCCGCCCTGCTTTATAAAATATTTCACTACCACTGTCAGGCATTGCGCAAAAACGACGCATTTGCGCAAATTTCTTTAAAAAATCCATAGCGGCAACATTTTTTTCTTATTTTTGCCAAAGGTAGCGCAAACGATTGCGTAATCGAAGGAACACTAAAACACGACTATATGGCCCAAAAGAACATCCTCGTCATCGGCAGCAGCAACACCGACATGACAGTAAAGACCAAAGCGCTCCCCCGGCCCGGCGAGACCGTGCTCGGCGGAGTCTTTACGATGGGCGCCGGCGGAAAGGGCGCCAACCAGGCAGTCGCGGCGCGCCGTCTCGGCGGCGACGTCAAGTTCATCTGCAAGGTCGGACGCGACATCTTCGGCGACAACTCCCTCGCCCACTATGAAAAAGAAGGGCTCGACACCTCCGGAGTCCTCCGTTCGGACCTCCCCTCCGGCGTCGCCCTCATCTCCGTGGACGAGAAGGCCGAAAACTGCATCGTAGTGGCCTCCGGAGCCAACAACGACCTCCTCGAGGCCGACATCGACGCCTCCGCGGAAGCCATCCGCGGCTGCGGCATCCTCCTGCTCCAGCTCGAGACCCCGGTCCCGTCGGTCCTCAAGGCGGCGAAGCTCGCCCACGAGGCGGGCGCGACCGTCGTCCTCAACCCGGCTCCCGCCTGTCCCCTTCCCGAAGAGCTGTTCAGCTACATAGACCTCTTCATCCCCAACGAGACCGAACTCTCGACCTTCAGCGGCCTCCCGGTCTGCGATGAGGAAAGCGCGGCGAAGGCCGCGGCCGCGATGCGCGCCAAGGGCGTCGGAAAGCTCATCGTCACGATGGGTTCCAAGGGCTCCCTCATCTGCGACGGCGGCGAGCCCGTCTTCGTCCCGGCGAGGAAGGTCAAGGCGGTGGACACCACCGCCGCCGGCGACACCTTCTGCGGCGCCCTCTGCGTCGCCCTGGCCGAAGGCAAGGCCCTCCGCGAAGCCGCGGAGTTCGCGACCGCAGCATCGGCCCTGACCGTCCAGAAGATGGGCGCCCAGGACTCCATCCCGTTCAGAAAAGACATTAACCTGTAAAACGAAAATATTATGTTCATCGTAGGAAGTTACACTCTCGCAGTCATCCTCTGCTTTGTCACCATGCTCTGCTGGGGCTCCTGGGCCAACACGCAGAAACTCGCCGCCAAGAACTGGCGCTATGAGCTCTTCTACTGGGACTACGTCATCGGTATGGTCATCTTCTCCCTCCTTCTCGCCTTCACGGCGGGCAGCATCGGAGCCGAAGGCCGTCCCTTCCTTCAGGATCTCGCGCAGGTCTCCTGGGCCAGCGTCGGCTGGGTCCTCCTCGGCGCCGTAATATTTAATGTTTCCAACATCCTCCTGTCGGCATCGACTTCGATAGCCGGCATGGCGGTCGCCTTCCCTCTCGGCGTCGGCATCGCCCTCGTGATGGGAGTGCTCAACAACCTGCTCTTCCACCCGAGGGAGGGCCAGAACACCGCCCTCCTCTGGATCGGCGTCGCCCTCGTCGTCCTTGCTATCGTCTGCAACGGCATAGCCTCCGGCAAGGTCTCCAACGAGCAGCGCGACCCCGCGCAGAACCGCAAGGGCATCATCCTCGCGGTCCTCGCCGGCCTCATCATGTCGTTCTTCTCCGCCTTTGTCTACAACGGCGTCGATCTCGACAATTTCGCGGCTCCCGCCGCCGGGAAGATGACCCCCTACACCGCTATGGTCATCTTCTCCCTCGGCGTGTTCCTCTCCAACTTCATCGTCAACACGATAGTGATGAAAAAGCCCTTCGTCGGCGAGCCCGTTTCCTACTCCCAGTACTTCAAGGGCGACTTCAAGACCCACCTCGTAGGCATCCTCGGAGGTACCATCTGGGCCATCGGTACCTCCCTCAACTACATCTGCGCCGGCAAGGCCGGAGCCGCGGTCTCCTACGCCCTCGGCCAGGGCGCTCCGATGATCGCCGGAGTTCAAGGGCGCGAACAAGAGCGTCTACAGCCTCCTCACCATGATGTTCGGCCTCTTCATCGCAGGCCTCGCCCTCATCGTCGTCGCCGGAATGTAAGTTTGAGCGTATGAGAACGATTATAAAACTGTTCCTCACCGCCGCCCTCCTGCTCACAGGCATCCTTCCGCTGGCAGCCCAGGACAGGACGATCAGCGGCACCGTCTCCGACGAGCGCGGTGAGCCGCTCGCAGGGGCGACGGTAGTCGCAGCCAGCCGGAGCGGGAGCTACGCCGTCACCGATTCGGAAGGCGTATTCTCCCTCAAGACCAAGGAAAACGAGACCATCACCATCTCCTATCTCGGCTATGACGACTATGTCTTCTCAGTCGGCGACGAGGACAACTACATTGTGTCGATGATCCCGTCCGAGGCCAACGTCCTCAACGAGTCCGTCGCCATCGGTTACGGCACCACGACCAAGAAGGAAATCACAGGCTCCGTCACGAGCCTAAAGAGTGACGATTTCGACCTTGGTTCCTTTACCAGTGCGACCGGCATGCTTCAGGGCAAGGTCGCCGGTCTCGAAGTAGTCAACCCGAACGGCGGCGACCCCGAAGCCAACTTCCAGCTCCTGCTCCGAGGCACCAACACCCTCAAGGCAGGCCAGGGCCCGCTCATCATCATCGACGGTGTCGCTGACGCCGATGTCCGCAACATCAACTTCCAGGAGGTCGAATCGGTGGACGTTCTCAAGGACGGTTCCGCCGCGGCCATCTACGGCACGCGCGGCACCAACGGCGTCGTCATCATCACGACCAGGCGCGCACGCACCGGCACCCAGTCCGTCCAGTACGACGGACAGGTCTCCGTTCAGTCCATCATGTCCAGGGCAATCCCGATGAACGCAAAGGAATTCGAATACACCATCAGGAATTTCGCTCCGGCTTCGGTAGGCTCGCTTTATGGATCAGAAACCGACTGGTTCAAGGAAGTCACCCGCACCCCTGTCAGCCACAAGCACAACCTCGCGGTCTCGGGCGGTACCGAAAAATTCTCGCACCGCACAGTGATCAACTTCGAGCAGAACCAG
>CADAXR010000158.1 GCA_902791945.1 uncultured Bacteroidia bacterium | reverse complement strand
CGGAGGCTGAGCCGCGACTCCGAGGCTTTGGCGGAGCTGGAGCTCGGGTATGTAAACCTGACCCTGAACGAGGCGATGAACGACATCCGGCAGACGGTGTTCGACCTGTCCATCCCCGTCAGGCAGCTTGTGGATATAGACCGGACGGGGGGCGTCGTGAATCTCGCAAAGGGGATCCTCTCAAACAATTCGGCCATGTGCGGCTGCGGGCTGGTCTTTTACCCCTCCTATGTCGAGACCCATCCCGACTGTGAGGATATAGGCCTTTTCAGGGACGGTGATAAAATCAGGAATGTCCCCATCAGAAGGGAGGATTTTGTAGGGACCGAGTGGTACGACATCCCGCTGAAAGAGCGCCGTGACGTCTGGACGGATCCGTATGTCTCGGGAGTCTACGGATTCTCCGTCTGCACGTTCGCCCACCCGATCTTCAACGGGAAGGACCAGCTTGCCGGAGTCTTCCTTGTCGATATCCCCACCGACTGGCTGAAGCATAAAATCAGCGAGAGACGTATCTACGGCAACGCAAAATTCCTCCTTCTCAACGTGTCGGGGAAGGTGGTACTTTCGAGCGACGATTCCTTCGAAATACCGGACGAACGGCACAATTTCATCTACCGCGGAGCCATCGGCAACCGCGGCTCGGAGATGATATTATCCGTCCCGTACAGTATCGTCTATGCCGATGTCATCAATGACGGCATATTCACGGCCTTTATCGGCCTGATGATCGTCATCCTGATGCTGATTATCCTTTTCGGCACTCTCCGCGGCGAGCGCTCCCGCCAGAAGGTCGAGACGGAGAGCCGCCTGATGGAAAAGGAGATGAACATCGCCCACGACATCCAGATGGGCATGGTGCCTGCCAGGTTCCCGGACAGGCCCGACGTGAAGATTTTCGCCAAGATGGTCCCGGCGAAGGAGATTGGAGGCGACTTCTACGACTTTTTCATCCGTGACGAAAAACTCTTTTTCTGCATAGGCGACGTCAGCGGCAAGGGCGTGCCCGCTTCGCTGCTGATGGCGATGTCAAGGATCATGTTCCGTACCCTGGGAGACAGGGAGAGCAATCCGCGTATCATCGTCTCGTCGATGCACAGCCGTATCCGGGAGCTTGAAAGACGGAATATGTTCGTGACCTTCTTCGCCGGCGTGCTGGACCTTCCGACCGGCACTCTCCGCTACTGCAACGCCGGGCATAACCCTCCCGCCATCGTCGAGGACGGCAGGTGCGGGTTCCTCCCCGTGAAGCCCAATACACCCCTGGGTTTCCTCCGCAAGTATTCATTCACGATGGAGGACACCGCTCTCAAGGCGGACCGGACCCTGTTCCTCTACACCGACGGGGTAACGGAAGCCATGGACAGGGATCAGGAGCTCTTCGGCGAAGAAAGAATGAAAAATGCCCTGGAATCCTGCGGAAGCACTGACCCCGAGGTGCTTACTGAGAAAACCTGTGAAGCGGTCGGCAAATTCGTCGCCGGCGCTCCCCAGAGTGACGACCTCACCATCCTTGCAATACGCTATATCCCTCAGCAGGAGACCGTCCTTCTGGAGAAGACCATCATACTGGAGAACAACAGGAAGGAGATCGCCCGCCTCGGCGAATTCATCGAGGAATTCGCGGCCGAGGCAGGGATGGACCGCAAGGAGCAGCTGGACATCAACCTTGCAGTCGAGGAGGTCGCGACCAACTGCGTGCTCTACTCATATCCCGATGGGTCGAAGGGCACTGTCGAGGTGACGGCCCGCAAGACTCCGGAGAAATACGTCTTTATTGTCAAGGATTCGGGCAAGCCCTTCGACCCGACTTCCGCCCCGGAAGCGGACCTCAAGCGGAACAGCTACGAGCGCCGCAAGGGCGGGCTCGGCATATTCCTCGTCCGCAAGGTGATGGACACCGTCAACTACGAGTACTCCGGCCGCTACAACATCCTCACCCTCACCCGAAACATCCCTAAATAGCCGCGTCAGCCGCCGGCGACAGTGTAGACGTAGCGACTGCGGACGACGGTGCGGAAGCGGACGCCTTCCGCGCGGGCGAGAAGCCCCGGCAGGTCGTCAGTGAGACCCTCGCCGGTGAGCTTGAGGAAGCTCTCCTTGACGGTCCATAGCCGTGTGAATTCGACGGCGGGGTCCGGCGAGCCGAGCACCCCCCGTATTTCCTTCCCGCTCAGCACTCTTTCCATCACTTCCCTGTCCGGAGGCATCACCGCTTCGACGTCGATGCCGACGGGGGAGGTGGAGACGGCGCAGGCGGCGGCCTCCCGGCAGTGGCTGAGATTGAAGTTCAGCGACGGATAATCCGGAAAAAACGGCTTGCCGTGCTCCCCGAAGGCGACCGCAGGTACGTCCGGGAGCCCATGGCGGAGACAGGCTTCCCGGAGGAGAAGCCAGACCGCAACGCTCTGCCGGGTGTCGGACTCCCTGACGTAGCGGAGCGCTTTTTCCAGCCTCCAGGGCGGAAGAAGCGCTGCCGCGGCGTCAAGGTCTATCCCTGCCAGGGCGTCATTTACGAGGACCATTGCAGGATCCGCGCTTGGGTTTGAAGTAGCCGAGCCTGGAGATGGCTATGAGGAACTTGTCGACATAGTCCCA
>CADAXR010000157.1 GCA_902791945.1 uncultured Bacteroidia bacterium | reverse complement strand
ACCGGAGCCCCGTCGCCGTCCAGGATGTCCGCCTCCATCGAGGCGTCGCCCTGGCGCGGAAGGACGGCCTTGAATTCGCCCGGGCCGGTACGGAATGCGGCAGCACGGTATGCTCCCTTCACCGGAGAGAGGTCACTGACGGAGAGGCCGTTCCACTTGCTGCTCACCCTGACGCCTTCGCTCGAAGGGTCCAGGCGGAAGGTCAGGACCATGTGCTGCTTGCAAAGCCTCACGGTGTCGACGGTGCCTTCGCTGAGGCAGTCTATGTCCTCGGCCCTTGCCATCAGGAGGCCGCAGGTGCCTCCGTAGGGGATGGAGAGCGTGCCTGAGCGGAGGACCATCCCGTCGTCGCCGCAGAATGCGGTCACCCGGTGGACGCCTTTTTCCACCGTCCTTTCGACTCTTTCCGGGATTTTCGTCCCGGAAAGCCTTTCTTCCGGGAATCCGCTGATGCCGAGCACGAGATCCTCGCCGTCCACGCCTCCGGCTTCGGTCAGGATGACCGTGAGCCGGCAGGGGCAGCCGACCCTGTCCTCCTTTATGGAGCAGGACAGGGCGAGCGCCATCACGAGAAGGAGACATTTTTTCATCTCAGAAACTGCATTGGGGCTGGATCTTGCCTTCGAGTATCTTCACGCTGTAGGGGACGACTTCGTAGAAGGTCTTGACTACGCCTTCCGCGGTCGTGTATTTGGTCCCTTTCATGCGGCCGACGACTTCCACGATCGCTCCTTTCTTGATGTCGTTGATGTCCACGTCGGAGCGGCCTTCCCAGACGGAAACGTTGTGCCAGGTTGTCTCCACCATGGCGGATCCGTCCGCGGCTTTATAGAAATAACTTGTGCCGAGGGAGAAGCGCACCATGCGCGAGTCTCCGAAGGTGTTCATGTGGGTGAAGCCGACATAACCCCTTAGTTCGATTCTGTTGATCTGTTCCATTGTCTTTACTTTTGAAAATTGTTTCACCACGGCTTCTCCGGGTGCGCACCCTCATGGAATAAGCCGACGGCAAAGTAAGGGCAACTGCATCTTTCCTCAAGCGGGAAACGGCCTCAGAGGCGCATATTTTTATGTTTTTTAAACATTTTCATTGTTTTTTATACACTTTCTTTATCTACCCCTGTTTTTATTTTATCTACCCCTTTTCCGGGGGTAGTGTAAAAAACAAAAAAATCTCATTTTCTTTTTTATAAACCCTTGCAGGGTACTTTTTCAGTTCCAATCTTTGGGGCCGGATGAAAGAAAACCCGTAAGAGATGGGATACGACCTTATTAAAAAAGAGCCCCGCTATTGCCTCGAGTGCGGCGAGCCTATAACCTACTCGGGCAGGTCGGACAAGAAATTCTGTTCGTGCGGCTGCCGCAACAGCTACCACAACAAGTCTCACCACAACGACAGAGCCATCAAGCGAAGGATCACGGCTTCCCTCGAGAGGAACCACGAAGTCCTGAAAAGGCTCCTCCGGATGGGCGTCACTTCGATGTCCCTTCCGGACCTCTCCCAGATGGGCTTCAACCCCGAGTACATAACCTCCTTCTCGAGGAAGGGAGGCAGGACCGAATGCCGCTGCTACGACTTCAAATACTTTCTCACTCCGACAAGGATATTCTCCCTTGCAAGAAGTCCCCTCGTATGACGCCGGTCCTCCTCGCAGCCCTCCTTGCAGCTTCACCCGGGGATGACCATCTCCGGGAGATGCTTTTCCTGACTGGGGCTTCTTCCGCCGAGGAGCTCTCGGAGAGCGTAATCGAGCGCTTCGAGGCCCTTGAGGCTCGGCCGGTCCCTGTCAATTTCGCTCCGAAAAGCCGCCTCCTCTCCTCCGGCCTTTTCACGGCCTATCAGGTGGCATCGCTGGAGGATTACCGTTCCAGGTGCGGAGATGTGCTTTCTGTCATGGAGCTCTCTCTCGTGGACGGCTTTGCGGGCGGAGTTGCCGAGGCGATGGCGCCCTTTGTCAGTTTTGATTCGCGCTCGGTCCCTGGAGCGCCCGTGAAGGACACGCTCGTTTTTCATAACGAGCTGTCTGCAAAAGGCTCGTTCCGCACCGGCAGCAAGGCCGGCTACGGCGTCAAGGACCGTTTTACCATAGGGGAGCGTTTCGAATGCTCGGCGGCGTACTCGCCGTACGGGCTGAGGGCCAATGCCGCGGTCTATGGCCGGCGGCGGCCCTGGACGCTTGTCGCAGGCGACTACAACCTCCGTTTCGGCCAGGGCCTTTCGCTTTGGAGCGGGACCTCGCTTTCCGGCATCTACGGCGTCAGGTCGCTCTCGAAGCGGCCCTCCGGGCTCTCACCGTCTTTCTCCTATTCGGCCCCGGGCTCCTTCCGTGGCATAGCCGCGGGCGTCGGCTTTGCCAGGAACGACCTGACTTTTTTTGTCTCAACCGATTCATTCAGGGATATCAGCGGAGGTGCCGCATGGAGGATTCTCTTCCTTTCCGGACAGGCTGGGCTGCATGTAGTTGGAGAGAACCTTCTGAGGAAGCCGTCCCTCAGGGTCTCCGCCGACGCCGCGGTGACGGTCCGCGGCTGGTCGCTCGCGGGAGAGGTCGCGGTGCAGGCCCTGAAGGGGCGTGTCGCAGGCGTCCTGTGCGTCTCGACCCCTTCTTTCAAGGGCTTCAAAGCCG
>CADAXR010000156.1 GCA_902791945.1 uncultured Bacteroidia bacterium | reverse complement strand
AGATGTCGTGGACCATGGCGGGGGTGCCGCCGGCGCGGATGGCGACGGCAGTCCCACGGCAGGTTACGCGGCTGATGCGGATGTCCTGGAAATCAGGGAGGAAATCGGTGCCGGAGGGTTCTTTGACCTCGTTCTCACGACCTACGGGACGGTCGGCGTAACCGGTCTCGAAGACGATAGCCTGGTCCTTGATGTCGGTCATGTAGATGTCCGAGATCACTATGCCTTCAGTCTTGCCGCCGCGGCCGGCGCCGCTCTTGAAGCGGAGGCCGGTGTCGGTGCCGCAGAAGGTGTTGTTTCGGACCGTGATGTTTTTCATGCCGCCGGAGAACTCGGAGCCGATGACGAAGCCGCCGTGGGCGTGGAAAACGGTGTTTCCTTCAATAAGGATGTTCTCGCAGGGGCCGGCCTCGAGAGCCTTCTCTCCGCCGCCGGCTTTGAGGCAGATGCCGTCGTCGCCGACATCGACGGTGCATCCCGTGATCTTCACGTCCTTGCACTGCATGATGTCGATGCCGTCGCCGTTCTGGGCGTTCCAGGGGCAGCGGACGGTGATATTTTCAATCACGACGTCCTTGCAGCGCTGCGGGACGATGTGGAATTTCGGGGAGTTCTGTACCGTCACGCCGCTGACGCGGACGCCTTCGCAGTCCGTGAAACGGATAAGGTGGGTGCGCATTTTCTCCTGCGCCTTGGCGGTCTCCGCTATATTCTCCGTATTCTTAAGGTTGAACGGATACCAGATCTTGCCGCCGTCCTCGACGGTGCCGCCCATCTTTTTGAAGGCGTTCCACTCCGTGTCGCTCACCTTGCCCCTTTTGACGCCGCGCCACCACTCGCCGTTGCCGTCGATGATGCCATCACCGGTGATGCTCACGTCCTTCGCCTTGGAGGCGCGGATGCCGGGGACGACCTTGCCGTCCTTCAGAAATTCGCTCTTGACCGGGGACATTACGATGAGGGCGTTTTTCTCCAGGTGGAGGTCCACACCGCTCTTGAGCACGATGGGGCCTGTCAGCCACACTCCGGCGGGGACGACGACCTGTCCGCCTCCGGCCTTGACGACTGCCTTGACAGCCTTTTCGAAGGCTTCGGTGTTGGAAGTCACGCCGTCAGGGACGCCGCCGCAGTCGGCGACGCTGACAGTCTTTGCCCGTGCCCCCGAAATGCAAAGCAGGAGGGCGAGAGTTGCAAGCAGCTTCATGTCAGGGAATTAATATTCTATTTTGTCGGCTTTGTCCTTCCATGCGGCGAAGACGGCGAGGGCTTCGTTGCGCAGGATGGGGATGACGGGGGTCTTGCGGCCGTCGAGCGGCTTTGCGATCTCCTCGTAGATGAAGTCGTCGTCGAAATCGATTTCGGCGGCGTCCTTGCGGTTGTTGGCGTAGAAGATCCTGTCGAGGTGGGCCCAGTAGATGGCGCCGAGGCACATCGGGCAGGGCTCGCAGGAGGTGTAGATGTCGCAGCCGGAGAGGTCGAAGGTGCCGAGCGCCTTGCAGGCCTTGCGGATGCAGTTGACCTCGGCGTGGGCCGTCGGGTCGTTGTCGAGGGTCACGGAGTTGGAGGTCCCCGCTATTATCTTGCCGTCCTTGACGATAACGGCGCCGAAGGGGCCGCCGCCGTTTTCTACACTGTCCATCGAAAGGCGTATCGCCTCCCGCATGAATTCTTTATCCTTTTCTGTTATCATAACTTCGCGTATTTCCTACAAATATCAACATTTTTGCTTAATTTTGCAATTCCGCAGATTGTACTAACAACACACAATAATGAGAAAACTCTTTACAATTATGACAATGGTTATGGCGCTCGGCGCCTGCGGCCAGAAGAGCCATGAACCGGCTCTGGACCTTTCAAACCTCGACACGACAGTCAGTCCCAAAGTGGACTTCTACCAGTACGCGACTGGCGGCTGGCAGGTCAAGAACCCCCTTAAGCCCGAATTCTCCCGCTACGGTTCCTTCGACGCCATAGCGGAGCGCACCCAGGAGAACCTCAACGCCCTCTTCACCTCGATGGCGGAGATGAAGGCGAAGCCCGGCTCCGTGGACCAGAAGATTTCCGACCTCTACAAGATGGCCCTCGACTCGACGGCCCGTAACGAGGCCGGCGCAGCGCCCCTCAAGCCCTACATCGATGAAATCCGGTCCATCAGCTCCCGCGAAGACCTCTGCCGCATCCTTGCCGGCATGAGGAAATACAACGAAGACTTCTTCTTCGGCGCAGGCGTTGAAGCAGACCTTGCAGACAGCGACAGCCAGATCATCTACCTCGGCCAGAGCGGCCTCGGGATCGGTGACCGCGACTACTACCTCCTCCCGGAGAACGCCGCCATCAAGGAAGGCTACAAGGCCATGCTCGTCAAAGTGCTGACCCTCGCCGGGATCGAGGATCCCGAAGGCAAGGCCGCCACGACCCTCGCCATCGAGGACAAGCTCGCCGAAATCTCCTGGACCAGGGAGCAGAACCGCGAAATCGCCGCTCTCTACAACCCTATGAGCTCCGACGAGGCCGCCGCAGCATACCCCAACCTTGGCCTCCCCGCCATCCTTGAGACCTTCTCGCTCCCCGCACAGGAGAAGATCATCGTCGCCCAGCCTTCCTTCTTCGAAGGTCTTGACAAAATCCTTGCAGAGACCCCTCTTGAGGACCTCAAGAGCTACGTTCTCGCCCACTTCGTGAGCGG
>CADAXR010000155.1 GCA_902791945.1 uncultured Bacteroidia bacterium | reverse complement strand
CGGTCCCTTAGCTCAGTTGGTTAGCAGCAGCTGACTCATAATCAGCGGGTCGCAGGTTCAAGTCCTGCAGGGACCACGACGCAAAGAAAGCGCCCGCCAGCCGGCGGGCGCTTTCGCGTCGGGTCCCGCAGGACTTGAACCCGTCGGCGCTGCGCGCCTCCTTGATCCATTGGGGGAGGGATCCCCCAAACCCCCTCGGTCGCTTCGCTCCGAATACCATCATTCCTCTAGTCATTCCGGGCTTGACCCGGAATCTCCAAACCCTGTCTCCCACCCTCCGTCTTCCACCCGCAGGACGGGATTCCGGAACAGAACAGGTCCCAAAACAGGCACAGAAACGCAAAAACGCGATTCTGTATCAATATATCCCGTATTATTGTTCCCGAATTTCCGTATATTCGCAGTATAAACAGAAACGATATGCTGTCAGAGCAGATAGACCTGATGATGGAACAACTCCCGAAGGTGCGCGAGGCGGTCGAGGTCCTGAAGGAGGTGATCGAGACGGACGTCCGTTCGGTGCCGGATTTCGACAGTTCGGTACTGCCGGACATGTTTGATGCCATCGAGGCGGATATCAATATACTCAACGTCGCATTGCCCCTGGACCGCCAGGATGATTATGCCGGGTATGAGGACGAAGTGGACGAGGGACGGACCCTGGTCTCCCGGGCGGAGTCGCTGCTCTCCACCGCACGTAAGAAATACTCTCTCTGATCTTTTAGTATGAATAAGCGACAAAAACTGCAAGTATCACTGGGAATCGTGTTCGCAGTCCTTTTCGTCATATGGATATTCCTCCCGTGCCCGTGGTATTCCAGAATCCTTGGCCTGACATCCAATGCTTTGGGCTTTCTGAGCATGGTCGTATCTTACCGGGCCGAAGGCTAAGGTAGAGAACTGTTTACACCATTCCAAAAGCGTCCTGACGGGAACGTACCTTTTGTCGTTTTCTGCTTTGGATTTATGAGATTTTTCCTATATTTGTCTGCGCGAATAGCAACCAATGTCCAAAAAATATGAGTGAGAATACCAACTCCGCTATCATTTCCGAAGGAATGACCGTCACCAGAGGTTCCATTACCAACAAGAATGGACTGACCATTTTCGGCAAGGTCCTTCGGGGAAGCGTCACCTCCCTGTCCGAGGTGGTAATCGAGGAGAACGGCGTCCTGGAGGGCAAACTGCTCGCCAGGTCTTTTGATGTCAAGGGCAAGTTCTCCGGCACTGCCATCGTCCGTGGGACGGTCACCCTGCGCAAAGGTTGCTTCGTCAAGGGAGCCATCGACTGCGGTTCCATCATCATCGAGGAGGGTGCGGTCATTTCCGATTCCACACACACCCTTGGCGAGAAGTTGATTCTCGACAAGCTCAGGGCCGACAAGGCCTATTGCGAACTGGAGAAGACCGGAAGCCGGGTCTCCGAGCCCTCGGTTTCCAAGCAATAATCTCGACAATCATTAAACAGAGTATTCAAAGGTACCGACGGGCTTGAAAGCTGGCCGGTATTCTTTGTGTATGATTGTTTGCTAATTTGTTAAGATATGGGAAAATCGAAAAGATTATTCCTAAATTTGCACAGTTATGCACCTAAAACTAACCCAACCACTATTCTTGATCCTATTGTTTTTTCCGGGGGTCCTTTCCGCACAGCAGTCTGTGAAGGAATGGTTTTCGCATCCGGCCCTGTCGGCCGCCGCGATGATCTCCGAGAAATACACGCCGCAGGACGGCTCGTTCAAAACTTCCACGATTACCATGTTGCGGGCTTGCTTCGGCACCGAGAAGGACCCGTTCAAAGTCACGTTGATTTTTGATATCCCCACGACCCGTTTCCTGACGCTGGAGGCGCATTGGCAGCCGCTTCCGCAGATCGGTGTCCGTGTCGGTCTGCAGAAGATGCTGTTCATGACGGAGACCACGTACGCGCCATACATGCTCGGCATGGTCGGTTTTTCCCAGGCGGCGTCTTATCTGGGCGGTTATTCCAACGACATAACGGGGATCAGCTCGCGCAGCCGCGATGTCGGCATCGTGCTGCAGGGTTCCTTTTTCCCGACAGGGCATGGCGTTCCGCGCCTGAGCTATGCCTTCGGCGTGTTCAACGGCAACGGCAACAACCTCATCGACAACAACAGAGCCAAGGATATTCATGGCCGTCTGATTTTCTCGCCCGTGAAGGGCCTGCGGATTTCGGCGGGCTTCATGTCGGGATATTATTCGCCGGTGGGGGAGCGTCGGCCGGACAGCCATCACCATACCGACGAGGACCTGGCTTGCCGTCACCGCATCACCGGCGGCGTCTGGTACGAGAGCCAGAAATGGTTCTTCCGGAGCGAGAATGTCTATGGCGTGACGGACGGTCTGCGCAGCGACGGCGTGATGGCCATGGCGGGCTGGATGTTCCGACCCAGGCTGCAGCTGGCTGCGCGCGTGGACCACTTCCAGCGCGACCTGTCCGACCCGCACAGCGGCAGTACCAAGGCGGACCTGTGCTTTACGCACCATCTCACGAATGACGGCTCCATCTATTATTCCCTCCAGTACGGCCACACCTTCTACTCCGACCCGAACATCAAGGGCATCGATTCGCTCATCTTTTGCGTGAACATCGGAAGTAATGTCCATTTCACTTCCAACAGCCACATAGTAATCAAGAGTCCCGTAAATGTAAGGAGCCGTATCCACTCTAACAGGCATGTAATAGTCAGAAGAATTGCCATATT
>CADAXR010000154.1 GCA_902791945.1 uncultured Bacteroidia bacterium | reverse complement strand
GTTCGGGTATGTGATGGGAAGCATCCCGTCCAATGTGGAGGCGGAGGTGCCGGCCATCGGCTTCATCGCCCATGTCGATACGGCCCCGGACGCCTCGGGTGCGGACATTAAGCCGCAGATCGTGGAGAACTATGACGGCGGGGAAATCGCCCTTGCCGGCGTGCCCGGGCTGGCACTGAAGCCGTCCGAGTTCCCGGAAATGCTCCATTATGTGGGCCAGACGCTGATTACGACCGACGGCACGACGCTCCTTGGCGCCGACGACAAGGCCGGCGTGGCGGAAATCATGGACGCAGTGCAGTACATCGTATCGCACCCGGAGTTCAAGCATGGGCCTATCAAGATCGGATTCACTCCCGACGAGGAAATCGGCCGCGGCGTCGTGAAGTTCGATGTCCCCCGCTTCGGCGCGGACTACGCGTACACGATGGACGGCGCTTCAACGCCGCATCGGCCAAGATCCACATCCAGGGCCGGAACGTGCACCCGGGCTACGCGAAGGGCAAGATGAAGAACGCGCTGTTGATTGGGCACGAGCTCTGCGGTTTGCTGCCCGTGGACCAGCGCCCGGAATACACGGAGGGGTACGAGGGATTCTTCCACCTGATTGCCTTCAACGGCTCGGTGGAGGAGGCGGACATCGCCTACATTATCCGGGACCACGACCGTGCGAAGTTTGAGGCGAAGAAGGTCATGATGGGGCAGGCTGTCGATTTCATCAACGCCAAGTACGGTTGCGGCACCGCCGTGCTGAACCTGCGCGACCAGTACTACAACATGCGCGAGCAGGTGGAACCGCACTATTTCGTGGTGGAAAAGGCCGTGAAGGCGATGGAAATGGCCGGGGTACCGGTGAAGATCCAGCCTATCCGCGGCGGCACCGACGGCGCGAACCTCTCCTTCAAGGGCCTCCCCTGCCCGAACATCTTCGCCGGTGGATTGAATTTCCACGGCAAAATGGAGTTCGTCCCGCTGGAGAGCATGGAGGCCGCGGCGAAGGTCATCTTGAACATCGTGAAGCTGTTCGCGGAGTAGGTTCTCGCATCCATGGACAGGAACGGGCGCCTTTTCAGCGCCCGTTTTCTGTAGGCACTCGCTGTACATGTCTCGTATGTACAAGTAAAAGCCTCCCCATGCGGGCTTTCGTGTACATATCTCCTGATATTCAGCCCTTTTCGCCCAGTTTCGAGGAGACATGTACAACAAAACGGCATTGTGGGGCCGTTTTGCTGTACAAACGAGCCTTGTACATCCGGCCCGCGTTCTCATTGTCAGAAATATTCCTTATCTTTGCAGTCCGTTCCGCCCCTTCGCGGACCGGCCATCGCCCTGGTGGTGAAATGGTAGACACGAGGGACTTAAAATCCCTTGGCCCGAAACGGCCGTGCGGGTTCGATTCCCGCCCGGGGCACCTAGAGATGTTTTTGAAGTTTTTCAAGCATTTCTTGCAAACGGAAAAGTCTAACAATTAGCGAGTTGCTGTTGTTAGACTTTTTTTAATGGTGCTTGGTATTTCGGAAAATAGCTTGTATTTTTGTCTTGTAAATAGTTTTTACAAGCTATGGCAGTAACATTCTATCTTTTCACGAGGCCGGACAAGAAAGGCGATCACCCAATTTACACATCCATCTATCTCAATGGGTGCAGGTTCTGTTCCAGTATTGGGTACAGCATCAGCCCCAATAAATGGGATGACGAGAAAATGAAGGTGAAACACGGTGCCAGCAACGCCCGGAAGGTCCCCTTCAATACCATCAATTCCAGGATATCGGCTATCTCCTCCAAGTTCGACACCCTTGAGGCGAATAACGCCAAGTTGACCAAGGAACAGATCAAGAAGCAGCTTGCAGAAATCATCGGAAGGCAAGTTAAGGGAGAAGATATTGAGGAAGGCGGCTCTGTTGGCTTCTTCAAACACTTCGATGAATTCATTCTTGATGGGAAACTAAACCACAAATGGGCTTTGAATACCGTCAAGAAGTGGGGAACGCTGCGCAGTCATATGTCCAAATTCAACAAGGACATTACCCTTGATGATTTCGACAAGGAAACTCTTGACGCATACGTCCGTTTTGGAGCAACGGAAATCAACATGCTCGATGTTTCCGTCAGAAAAGAATTGAGTCTCCTCCGCTGGTATCTAGGTTGGTGTGTCGAGAAGGGATATACCACGAACCAAGTTTTCTCGAGATATCGTGCAAGGCTCAAGGATACAAAGAAGCCGGTGATCTTCCTTGAGAAAGATGAACTTCTGAAGCTTTATGAATTCAAGATTCCCAAGAATGGAACGGAGGTTACCCTCCATAAAATGGATGGCGAAGAGTATAAAAAGACAGTCACAGAGAAGGCTTCCCTTGATAAAGTAAGGGATCTGTTCTGCTTCTGCTGCTTTACGTCCCTGCGGTATTCTGATCTTGCCCAGCTACAGCGTACGAACATCCAAGATGGATATATCAGTTTGACTACCATCAAAACGGACGATCCCGTCAATATTCCTGTCAATGAGATGGCCCAAGCTATTCTGGACAAATATGCCGCATTCGACTTCGACGGACTGGCCCTTCCTGTCATCAGCAACCAGAAGATGAACCAGTATCTCAAGGATATCTGTGAGTTGTGCGAGTTCACCTCGCCGGTAACAGTAGTTCAATACATTGACGGGAAACGAAAAGATGTTTGTTTCCCCAAATGGAAATTGATCGCCACCCATGCTGCACGAAGGACATTCATCTGTACCGCTTTGGCCGCAGGAATAGCGCCTCAAGTCATCATGAAATACACGGGGCATTCTGACTATAAGGCGATGAAGCCGTACATCGAAGTTGCGGAAAGGACAAAGGATGACGCAATGAAGACCTTCTCCAACTACCTCAAATAGCTTGCGTTATGAATATCCTTCTCACAATCGTTTACTTGCTCTCGGCGGCTCTTCTTGTGTGGTTCGTCTATTGGTCGTTCAAGAATCCGGACCACTTCCTTCTCCTGGACAACAAATACAGGATGATGGTGAAGATACGCGATTGCTATTTGAAGGGGCTGAAAGCTCAGCCTCAGGACAGCGAAGAGTACTTCATGAGAAAGGCGACAAAGATAATCAACGACTATAAGCCAGTCTTCGGGCCGATTGAGATAAAGGCAGATCTCCGGTTCCACAAAGAGACCGTCACCAATATGCTTTCCAGGAAGGAATACTATCAGTACTATTTCACTCAGGATAGGTTCAATCTTGCTGTATTTCGCAAAATGTACGAAGACTACCGTTCCGGGGTCTATGCGACTTACCCA
>CADAXR010000153.1 GCA_902791945.1 uncultured Bacteroidia bacterium | reverse complement strand
CTCCATTGTCCTTTGTTAAACTTTCTTTATCGGCATAAATTTACTATTTTTGACATACAAACCTGATTGCAGAAAACTACGTTGCAAATCTAAGGTTTGCGGAAGTCAGGGATTTTAAGGATGAAAAGACTTTTGATATTTGTGCTTCTGGGAGCGCTGTCCTTTGCGGCGGGGGCCCAGGAGGATTCATTGTACCGGCACCAGGTGCGGCTGGGGTGGGGCGACATGATGTTCGAGACGATGGCATTCCACCCCGGGCTCGCGGCGGACGGCAACAGGACTCACCACTACGGCTACACCGGGCACATTTTCGCCGGATACGCCTACAGCTTCCGGAAATGGGTTTCCTTCGGCGCGGAGATCGATTTCGAGGGCATTTTCTGGAAGGAGACGCCGTGCGACCCATACCGCTCCCCCGCCGGCGAGACGGTCTCCGTCCGCAATTACAACCTCACTATCATGCCCGAAGTGCGGTTCACCTTCTACGACAAAGGATGGGTGAACCTCTACGCCGGCCTCGGCTTCGGCGCGCTCGTCGCCTTTGACAACAGCGGAGGCGTCGAAGCCGCGCCTGCCTTCAATATCAACCTGTTCGGCGTCTGGATGGGCAAGGGCCACTGGGGAGGCTCGCTTGAGGTGGGAGCCCTCAGCGCCCTCCTGGGCGGAAGCAGCATCTATATGCTCGGCTCAAGGCTTATTTCCGTAAGTGCAACCTATCGCTGGTAGAGACTATGAGAAAACTGACATATATCCTCACCCTCGGACTTTTCGCGTGCGCCTGCAGCCATCCGGAAGTCGAACTGGTGAACCTCGACAATTTCGAGACCTTCAAGGTCATCTCCGTCAAGTCCGGCGACTACTTCACGGAGGACGGCGGGCTCAACCCGGAGGTCCACGTGATGGAGGACTACTCCCTCGACGCCGGCGAGACAAAAGTGGCGAAGACCGACGTCGCTTCGATGGCGCGGGACCTTATCGGGAGCGTGGAAAGCAAAAAGCTTCTCCACATCGCCGGCATCTTCAAGGGCCACGACGTGGACGGCACTCCCCTGGAGCAGTCCGGGAAGCTCATCGTCCCGGCCTCCGGCAAGGTCAAGAACCTTATCCTGGTGAGCCACTACACCATCGGGGCCAACTTCGAATGCCCCTCCGAGACCTTCCCCCTCGAGGGCATCTTCGCCGCGAAGGGCTACGCTGTCGCCATCGCCGACTACATCGGCTTCGGCGTCACCGCGGACCGGATCCACCCCTACATGCACACCGAAAGCACCGCAAGAAGCGTCGTGGACATGGGGCTTGCCGTAAAGCCCTATCTCGAACACATAGGCCGCAAGCCCGAAAGTGACGAGGTGATCCTCTTCGGCTACTCGCAGGGCGGCTCGACCACGCTCGCCGTGATGGACATGATTCAGGATGAATATTACTACGATTTCCCTCTCAAGATGGTCTATGCCGGCGCAGGTCCCTATGACCTCGCGGCGACCTACGACACCGCGATGGAGCAAGGCGACACCGGCATCCCCTGCGCCATCCCGATGATCGTCCAGGGAATCAATGTCGGGGAGGACCTGGGGCTCGACATGGGCGACTTCTTCAAACCGGGGCTTCTGGAAGGATACAACGACTGGATCAACTCCAAAGCCTACACGGTAGGCCAGATCAACCGGCACATCGGAAGCAGCCACATCGATGACATAATGACGGACGAGGGACGCGACAAAAACAGCCCGGAGACGGCGCGCCTCTACACGGCGCTGCTCGCCAACTCCGTGCTCAACTTCGTCCCCTGGGCGCCGATTTACCTGTTCCACAGCAGCGAGGACGGCACCGTGCCGTTCGTCAACGGCCAGAGGGCCGAGCAGTACTTCAAAGGCTACAACCTCAAGATAGACTTCGGCAAATACGGCTCGCACCAGAGCGGCTGCCTCCGTTTCATATTCACCGCATACAAGGACCTGCCATGAGACGAATACTATATATATTGACAGCCACGCTAGTCCTTGCCGGCTGCACGGCAAGGGAGATACTCGTGACAAAGCCAGTCAGCCTCGGTCTTAGGATCGAGAAAGTCTCCGGAAGCAAGGTCAGGTTCGCAGTGACTCCCGGAAAGGAGGAGGCCGCATATATGTTCTTCACAATCTCGGAAAGCGAGTCCGCCTTCGACAAGCCGGAACGGGAAGCCGCAAAGGAGTACATCGCCCTGATGGAAGACAACTATAACTACGAAGGCAAGGAAGCGGCGGCCGCCGGCGAGAAGAAGATAGGTTCTTTTGTAGATTTCGCCTGCCTCAGGGGGACAAGGACCGTCAATCTCCTTTTCCTCAACCAGGGGACCGGGTACAAGCTGCTCCTTTTCCAGGTCCACCCCAAATCCCACGAAATCCTCGGAGAAGTGCAGTGTGAGCGCTTCCGTACCAAGGACGTGGAGATGAAGGACCTCGATTTCGAGATCTCCTTCAGCGACGACCTCCTCACGATAGAACCCTCTGACCAGGACAGGACTTACGTCTGGGGCTTCGAAAGGGTCTCCCGCATTGAAGACGACTACGACCACGAGCCTTTCAACTACCTCTACTGCCTCATCGACATGTACGAGGAGTACGGATTCATCGAGCACCGCCTTTACAATGGAACGGGGAGCTACGACATGAGCCGCGAGAGAATCCGCGAAGGCGAGCCCTACGTCGTGACCGCCATAGGATACGAAAATGGCGAGATCAATTCAAGAATCGGTCTCGCCACCTTCATCCTCCGCGGAGGAGATTATTACTTAATGGACATCTAGATTGTCCCAATAATTGAAGGACCTTATGTAGCAAAGGTCGAAGAGAAAGAAACCGTCGGCTTCCCTGTCCATTACGGACACTATCTCTTCGATGGT
>CADAXR010000152.1 GCA_902791945.1 uncultured Bacteroidia bacterium | reverse complement strand
CTGGGCAGGCGGAGTGATCCTTATCATCTGCGTCGCGCTGGCGATGCTGCTTGCGAACCTTCCGTTCACGAAAGACATCTACAGGGCCTTCCTGGAGACCGACCTCTGTTTCCATATCAAGAGCCCTGCGAACGCGTCCGGAGTCAGCACCATCGACTGGGCCTTCCCTCGTGATCTCACCGTGGAGAAATTCATCAACGACATCCTGATGGTGATTTTCTTCTTCACGGTGGGCCTGGAGATCAAGCGCGAGGTGATCTGCGGAGAGCTTTCTTCGGTCAAGAAGGCTGTGATGCCAGTTATCGCCGCATTCGGCGGCGTCATTGTGCCGGCCGCAATCTTCGCCGTCATCAACCACGGGACCCTCGCCTCCAGCGGCTGGGGCATCCCGACGGCGACGGATATAGCCTTCGCCGTCGGCATCCTGTCCATCCTGGGCAATAAGGTCCCCATATCGCTGAAAGTGTTCCTGACGGCCCTCGCCATCGCGGACGACCTGATAGCCATCCTTGTCGTCGCCATATTCTACGGCGGCAACATCAACGGCGGGCTCCTTCTCGTCGCCCTTATGGTCATCCTTTTCGTAGTGCTGATGAAAAGGCTAGGGGAGAAGCGCTTCTTCTTCTATGTGATCCCGGCCATAATAGTGTGGTTCCTGTTCTACTACAGCGGCATCCACGCCACTATGTCCGGTGTCGTGATGGCCCTTCTCATCCCTATGGAAGCGCGCTACAACAGGGCCAAGTTCCACCGCCGCCACCAGATCCTCTTCGGCCAGCTTCTGGAAGCGGAGGCGGTCGACGGAGGTGAGTTCCCCAACGGCCCCGAAAGGCACTACCTGCGTCACCTGAGCGGCCTCGCCAAGCGCTCGATAGGCCCGTCCTACCGCCTTGAGCACAGGCTTTCCCCGTTCGTGACATTCTTCATCATGCCGGTCTTCGCCCTCGCGAACGCCGGGGTGGAGATAACGGACCCGTCGCTTTTCAATATTTTCAGCTATACGCCGGATCTCGGCAGCGTCAGCATGGGCGTATTCCTCGGCCTCCTTCTCGGGAAGCCGCTCGGAATCACCCTCGCGAGCTTCCTCGCGGTCAAGTGCAAGGCCGGAGAAATGCCTTCCGGCGCGTCATGGAAGATGCTTTTCGCAGTCGCCTGCCTCGGCGGCATCGGCTTCACGATGAGCATATTTGTCGACACCCTGTCCTTTGCAGGACCTGACATCCCGTTCGAGGTGACGGCCCACCTTCGCGACGCCGGCAAGATCGCCGTCCTGCTCGGCTCGCTGAGCGCCGGAGTCCTCGGTTCGCTGCTGATTATCCTCGTCCACGGTTTAGAATCCCGAAAGAAATGAACACTCTTGGCATTGTAATAGCGGTTCTCGCCATATTCGCCGGCCTTCTCGGCATCGTCGGAAGTTTCCTTCCGGTGCTGCCCGGCCCGCCTTTCAGCTGGATCGGAATGCTTCTCGTCTTCCTGTGGGGCAAGGGGGCCAACGGCGTCGGAGACAGGATGTCCCTGACGCTCCTTATCGTTATGCTTGTCGTCACGATTGTCGTGACGGCTCTCGACTACATAGTTCCTGCAATGTTCGCAAAGAAGGGAGGGGCGAGCAAGGCGGCCTCCAGCGGCGCCCTCGTCGGCTCCATCCTCGGGATGCTGTTCTTCCCGCCGTGGGGGATAATCCTCGGTGTCGGCATCGGTGCCTTCGCCGGCGAGATCATCGCCAACGGAAGGTCTGAAAAGGCCATTCCGGCCGCCTGGAACGCCTTCCTCGGCTTTATCCTTTCCACCGGACTCAAGCTCATCGCCTGCGTGGTGATGTTTACATATATCATTATCTACGCTTTCTGATGAGACTCTCTCCGCTGCTCCTGGCGCTCGCCCTCACGTCCTGCTCCCTCTGGAGCGGGATAGGCGATATGCGCTGCGAGTATCTGGAGGAGCCGGTCTGCATAGACAGGCCGGACCCGCGGCTTTCCTGGAGCAGCAGGTCGGACTATGCTTATGCGAGAGTCGTCGTGGCCTCTTCCCGGAGGCTTCTCCGGAAGCCCGATGTCTGGGACTCCGGACAGATCGCCGGCGACAGGGCTCACCTCGACAGCGTCCTCGTCCCGTTCCGTAAGTACTACTGGAAGGTCGAGACGACGGATGTCGACGGGAAGCACCGCAGGGTGTCCCCGGTCGGGCATTTTTCCACCGGCCTTTTCAGCGGTGCCGATGCATCCGGAGAATGGGTGAGCGGGGAGATGTCGTATCGCTTCAAGGTGGCCCGCGGTCTCCGCAAGGCGCTGCTCTACGTCTCTTCCGACGGGCAGCCCGACGGGGTGTGGTTCAACACCAACAGGCGCATGCGGAAAGGGAAGCTCCCGCAGAATGCGTTCTCGCCCTACAAGTCCCTCTACAGCGTCGTGGACGTTAAAAAGTACGTCCGCCACGGCAAGAACCGCCTCACCATCCACTCCGAAAAGCCGCTGATGGCTGAGCTCCACCTCATCTACCGTAACGGCAGCCGCGACATAGTCTCCACTGACCGCCTCTGGAGCGGCGCTTTCCTCTCCGCCCCCGCCGCCGTGACCGGCGCCTGGAAGTCCGGGAAGATCCCTTCGGAGGACTTCCTCTGCGAGATCGAGAGAGGGGAGATCGATGATGTGCTCCTGCTGGAGGAGACCGCCTTATCGTTTTCCGATATACCTCCTTTCGTCCTTGCGGACATAATCTATGAACGGACGGGAGACACCGACCTGATCCGCCGGTTCTACCCGGTCTTCCGCGACTTCCTTCTCCGGATTGCGGGATACGAGAAGCCGGACGGGACGGTAGCCCGCGGGACCATCGTCAGCTGGCTCCCTGACCGGTCCGAGTGGCCTTCGGCCTACACTGCGACCTGTTTCTACTACTACGATAACCTGCTGATGGCGAAGTTCTCCGGCATCCTGGGCCAGGACGGCTCGGCCTACGCCGAAAAGGCCGCCGGTCTTCGTGAGCGCATCCTCGAGAAGCATTTCGTCTATGCCGAAGACCGCTTCTCCAACGGCGGCGCCGACGTCCTCACCCTCGCCCTCTGGATGGGCCTCGCCCCCGAGGACCACAAAG
>CADAXR010000151.1 GCA_902791945.1 uncultured Bacteroidia bacterium | reverse complement strand
GACATAGTGTTCACTAATTCTGATGTGGTAGATGCTTTGGCGGCGAAATTGGAAACCCTTCCCGATGCCGGCATGATAGGACCCAGAGTGGTGGGACTGGATGGCCGGCTGCAAAGTCCGGAACCGTCAATGACCTTTTCCCAAAGACATATTCTTCCGTATTGGGGGAAGTTTCTGAAAAGGGATAACGATTATGCGGAGCGTGCCCAGGCGGGTTTTCATTATCGGCTTATGGGCTCGTTTATGCTGATGAGAACGGCCGATTTCGAGGCGTGTGGGGGCATGGACCCGGCAACCTTCCTTTATTCGGAGGAGGCGATTCTTTCGGAGCGTTTGAGAAAGATCGGCAAGGGCGTATGGTACGAACCTTCTGTTTCTGTCCTGCATGAGCATGGCGTTACTACTTCGAAGGCGTTCAGCCGTCAGCGCATTCGCAGGATGAAATTGGAAAGCGACATTTATTACTATAAGACATACAGAAAAGTGTCCTTTGCAGAGATTGTGATCGCGCGTTTGACACTATGGATTAAAGATTGTCTGGGCCGATGAAAAAAGTGTTCGTGAGCCCTGCGGCTCAAAAAGGGAAGGGGTATTCCAATCCCTTCTTCGTTCATTTGAAGAAGGGGTTGTCACGTTTTTACCGTGTCCTTGATCCCGACAATAAGGGTGCGAAATCGCAAAGCCTTGCACTTCTTGAAGCTAGCGTCAAGGCCGATGTCTTCGTCCTGAGTTTTGTAGAGACCATCCCTTTTCATCGTTTCGGCATAATCCAAACTTATGTCGCCTTGTTGAGTTTGGAGATGATGAGGCTGAGGAAGAAAAAAGTTGTTTTCATTCTTCACAATCCAAAGCCGCATAACGGGGAGAATGCATTTACTAATCTGTTGACCAATAAGCTTTTCTCTGTTTCTTCGTTGGTTGTCACCCATACTTCCAATACAGCTGAGATAGCTCGAAGGAAAGGGGCAAATGTGTTGCAGATGAATCACCCTGTCGTGTTTCCGGAAAAGGGTGTCCCTTCCTTTGCAGAGAACCCTGCAAGAGATATCTTGATCTGGGGTGAGATCCTGCCCTATAAAGGAGTCGCTGAATTCCTCTCCCTTGAAGGAATTCAATCTTCCGGACTTCGTATAGATATTTTGGGGAGGTGTAAAGATGCCGCTTTAACACAGACAATCCAGCGGCTGATAGCTGGGAACGATAGTATTTCGTGGCAGAACCGAAGGCCGGACATGGACGAAGTAGAGCAGGCTGTAGGACAAAGCCGGCATGTTCTTTTCCCTTATCTGAGAGGAAGCATTTCGGGTTCGGGCTTGCTTTTGGATACGCTCTTGATGGGAGGAAGTTGCAAATTCTATGTTTGGTGATAATAGTTGGGAACAATATGTCAATCGTATCCAGTCATCTATTTCAACAACCTCTTTATAAGAACTTTCATCATTCGGTTCCTGTAGAAGAGTGATAGGAGTTTTCTCTTTTCGGTATAGTCTTTCCCGTGCATAAAGCGACTCCTTCTGTAGGCTTCCTCAAGAGGCTGTTCGAAAATCCCGACAAACCATTTCTCGAATGACTCTAACTGTTCGTCTATTGATGGCTGAGTTGGAAGCATGGCAGGAGCCCGTAACATCTTCAGATATGCATCATCATTGTGGTCAAGGAATTTTATGTACTCCATGACTTCTTCAAATGAATTGTAGTCTGAAACGTTAATAAATGCGTCTGGATTGAATACGCGGGAAATCGTTGGGTCTCCCCAGTAGATTGGTACAGTCCTGGCGGCAAAGGCTTGAACAATTTTCTCTGTCGTATAGCCGTCATGCCTTCCGTT
Source organism: uncultured Bacteroidia bacterium (assembly GCA_902791945.1). GTDB lineage: Bacteria > Bacteroidota > Bacteroidia > Bacteroidales > UBA932 > Cryptobacteroides. The sequence continues at coordinate 2,655 of CADAXR010000151.1, read as the reverse complement.
TTCATAGCAGAGGGAAAATTTGTGCCTGCTGTCAAATGCCAATTTATCTTGAACGGGCCCTCCTACGTTGTTCATGTACTTGCCTCCGGAATTTACGTGCTTGTACTCATTCAAACGGGCAAAAGCAGCGTTGCGTACCGTGTTTTGCGGGTTGCTGACAACAAAACTGCAGAAATCTGGCTTCTCAGTCCTTATGTCCCAATCGGAGGGGAGTTCGTGCTTGTGCTCCATTTTATCCAGCGTGGGCTTGTCGACCCTCAGGTAGAAAGGGAAGCGAAAATACCTGTCCTGATAATCCATCCACTCAAAACCGATTCCATAGTCACACGCATTGAAGTCTGGCGCCAGGTTCTCTCCGGTGTAGAATATCTTAACACATCTGTCGGGAACCCTCCAATGGCGTTCTCCAAAGACGGAATAAATCACATAATCTGGGTCGTCGCAGATTTGCAGATCAAAATGCTTTTTCAGTATCCTGACGAAAAGATCATTCTCGATATAGTCAAAGAAGCCACGATAAAAATCCAGAAACTGTATTTTAATTGTTTTCATGCAGACTGCTAAATATCTTTTAGACAAAGATATAAAAAAGCGACAAAACTTACACACAAAAAACCTTCTCTCCCGCACGAATAAAGCCTGCCCGGTGCTCGGACTGGCAAATATCAGAGGTTCGGGCACGGTGAGGGGGATATCCGTGCCTGGGATGTTTGGTTAGGACTTTTCCGCCTGGTTATTGGAGACTGATTTAGTTCCCTGAATCGGCCTCTCGTACACCAAATCGGCCTCTCCGGTGTACGAACCTTCCGAAATCGGCCTCTCGTACACCAAACTGGCCTCTCCGGTGTACGAACCTTCCGAAATCGGCCACTCGTACACCAAATTGGCCTCTCCGGTGTACGAACCTTCCGAAATCAGCCTCTCGTACACCAAACCGGCCTCTCCGGTGTACGAACCCTCCAAAATCGGCCTCTCGTACACCAAACCGGCCTCTCCGGTGTACGAACCCTCCGAAATCGGCCACTCGTACACCAAAATAGCCTCTCCGGTGTACGAACCCTCCAAAATCGGTCTCTCGTACACCAAACCGGCCTCTCCGGTGTACGGAACAACTGAAATGCAGTTATTCAAGTTCTACGGCTTCTCCCTTGCGGGCGCTGCGGATGGCGGCGTCCAGGATGCGCATTACGGTAAGGTTGTTTTCCAGGGAGCTGGGATCATTGGGGCCGATGGCGATTTCCCCGCCGATGGCCGCCTTCAGGTAGCGGAAGGAGTTGTCGTAAGGGGCCGATAAGGCCGGGGCGCTGAATTCCGGGAGCACAAAGCCGCCCTGCAGGCCGCTCACCTTTTCCGGCGTGCGCTGGTACAGATAGCCGTCAAGGCCATACACATACATGTCTTTCCGGCCGGTGGGCCAGCACCAGGAGGCGCCGATGTGCACCGTCAAGTCTTTGTACTGGAGCACGATCTGGGCATCGTCATCCACTTTGGGATACACGGAGGGCTTGTTCTGACGAAGGATGGCGAATACCTTGTCCGGCTCTTTCCCGTCCAGCAGCCAGGTGGCCAGGTTGGCCCCGTAGCAGCCGAAGTCAATGACGGCGCCGCCACCGTTCAACTTGGGATCCGTGAGCCAGTCCAGGAACTTCTGGCTGCAGCCAATCTCGGCCGGCCCCTCGTGGCCGTCGTACACGTCTATCCGGAAAAGCTTTCCCAATCGGCCTTCTTCCACCTGCTGTTTCACATAGCTGTTGCTGGCATACCAGGTGGTTTCGTAGTTAGTGAGGAGCAGGATACCGTACCTGCGGGCCATTTTGGCCATCTTCTCCGCATCCTTCAGGGTGGCGCCCAGCGGCTTCTCCACCATCACGTGGATGCCTCTGCGGGCACAGGCTTTCACCACGGCCAGATGGTCTTTGATGGAACCGTAGGCCACCACGGCCTCCGGCCGGGTCTGGTCCAGCATCTGGTCCAGCCTGGAGAAGAACAGGGCGTCCGGGACTATCCCCGTGAGCGAATTCCTGTGAAGGTACCGGGGATCGCTCTCCCATACACCGACCACTTCTACGTCTCCTCCCTTCAGGGCATCCACCACGCCGCCCAGATGGTCGTGCGTGACTCCCGCTACGCCAATCCGGAGCGGCTGAGCCGAAAGGGCAAAAGACATTATGATACCGAGGAAAATAAGGAAAGTCTGCTTCATGGTCATTTGTAACTACTCTGTTTACAAATATAAGACATCTTTACCGAAAGCGCAAATACTTTTTCCCTGGAAACGGCACGTCTGTAATTGGGATATTTTATCCCTGTTTCCGGCCATGTTTGATGGTCCCTTTGGGGACAGTATTATCCGACGGGCCGTGGAAAATGGTATTTTGGATATAAATATTACCAATCCACGGGATTTTGCCGAGGGCAAACATCAGCAGGTGGATGATACGCCATTTGGCGGCGGCAGTGGTATGGTTATGAAGCCGGAGCCGGTATTTAAGGCGGTTCGGCATGTCAAAGAGAATACCGATTTTGTTAACCGGCGGGTATTGTTAATGAGCCCGGAGGGCTGTGTGTTTAACCAGGCCAAGGCTCGGGAGCTGGCCCAATATGACCAGCTTATCTTTATTTGTGGTCATTATGAGGGCTTTGATGCCCGCATTA
>CADAXR010000150.1 GCA_902791945.1 uncultured Bacteroidia bacterium | reverse complement strand
AGGCGGAACGAGTGAGGCCGTTACAATCAGCACATATTCCGCCTGGAGCGTCAAGAGCAAGCCGGAGTGGATTACCGTCAGTCCTGCCAGCGGCACGGGTAACACTTCCGTCACCTTTACCGCTGCCGCAAACAGCGGCGACGCCCGCAACGGCGATGTCGTGTTCCAGACCGCCGAAGGCAACGAATGCTCCGTCGCTGTCTCCCAGGCCAGGGTCGAGATTGTCTCTGCCGGATACTACAGCGTTGACGTGTCGGCTATTACTTTTGCTGACTCCTATATCTACGACGTTAAGAATGCAAGCAATATCCTGATCGCCCGTATTACCAGGGAGTACCTCGGCGCCACGAAGGACGTTCAGGTCCGGGTGGCATACCCCATTCTTGCCTCCGGCGAGCCGGATTATGCTCACGGACTTGTCCTTGACGACGGCGGTACCGTGAACGCCTGGACTATGGATCCTGCTGCGGTTACGTATGCCGAAGGCGGTTCGGGTGATATTTCGACCGCATCAGTGTCTCCGTACATTCTCCAGTCACCTTCCGGCCAGAACCATGCCCTCACCAAGATCGGTAGCCAGATCTGGACTGCAGAAGGATACAAGACGACAAAACTCGGAGATGGTACGGACATTAGCCTTATAGGTGCAGCAGACGCAGTTTCCAGAAGTGCTCCGAATTATATCTCGACAACTGTTGGCAGTGAAGAGGTTTACCTGTATAATTTTGTTGCCCTGATGGATGGATCGAACGAGAAACTCGCTCCAGCAGGTTGGAAAATACCTACTCTTGATCAGTGGAAGACCGATCTTAACGGATTCCTCGGAGGGGGGACTTTGACTTACAACAACCTGTCGTTTGATAAGGCTCAGATGTTCGATAGGGACGGTATGTGTAAGAAAAATACGGCTGCTCCTGCGGCCCTCACGTTCCGCTGTTTCTGGGGTAATTACTCACCAGCCGACAAAAAGTGGATTATACTCCTTGTCAAGTCAGATGGTTCAGTTGACAAGTCCTCGCAAAACGACACCAATATGTTCGAGGTTCGTCTAATTCAGGACACCAAACCCTCTAATTAATTACTGAATGCAACTACGTTGGCTTCTTGTTGCAGTGAGACATTCCGGGAGGGGGAGCCGCGCCTCGAGTTCGACAGGGTGGAGACATCCGTGCGTGCCAAGGGCGGTGACGGCTTCGTGAGGGACACGTTCTACGTGTCGTCGAACCGGAGCTGGAGTGCGGCCGTCGCGGACGGGGAAGCCGACTGGCTTTCCGTCGCGACCGGCGGCTTCGAGAATCCCGCCGGGGTGCTCAAGACGGCTCCCCTTGTGGTATTACCGTACACCAGAGAGGTGTACGGAGGATTGATGAGGTCGAGGGAAGCGGTATAGATCCTTTTGTGTATGAAGATTATGGGCAGATTTATTAAAACTGCGCTTCCGCTTCTTGTGGCAGTGCTGTCTGCCCTGCCTTCAGCGGCCCAGGAGCCGTTCAGTCCCGCGACCCTGCTGCCCGGGAGTACATCGTCCGTGCTGGTCAGTCCCGTGACCGGAAGCGCGGGCGAGGAACTCTCCGTGCTCATCCGGGGTGGCAGCGGCATCCGCGGCGCTTCGCAGCCCCTTGGAAGCGGCGAAGACAAGTTCAGCATCCGGTGGAATTCGGACCTCGGCCTGACCTTCCCGCTGAAGAAGGTCGCCGGCGCCGCGCCCGGATTCAACCACAACCACTACCTTTCGCTGATCGGGACGACCAGCCGCGCCGAATACGGCGTGTCCGGATGGTTCCGTCAGACGGACGGGGTGGAACCCCACAACAACGGGCTTGCCGGCGGCGTCCGCACCCGTTTCGAGATGAGGGCCAACAAGGTCTTGTCATTCGGGATGAACTCCGCCTTTGTGATGGGGCGGAATAATATGGCGGCCTGCGACGAGCCTTTCGGCAGCGGCAGCCTGACCCTCCTGCAGCGCAATCCGGAATTTTTCCCGGATCAGAGCATCGACGGGTGGAAGAATGACTACGACAACGAGACGCTGGACAAGCGTTTCGTAAGCGACCTGTTCCTCCGGACCAACATAGGAAAGTTCGTGAAAATCAAACTCAATTTCGGTTTCGATTTCCGCAATTCGAACAATTTCCTGTGGTACGGGGAGGGGACGCCGATCGGTCGCGAGGAGAACGGCCGCGCGACGATTGAAGGCGACACCGATTTCGCCTACAACGCCGACCTGACCTTTACGTTCAATCGGTATTTCAAGGAAAAACACAAGGTGAGCATCGATGCCGACGTTGACGTGCGCGGGAAAGACACCAAGCGCGGCTATATGAGTGGCAACGACTTCTTCACCCACTCGCTGAGGGCGAGAGGTCTCAATCTTTACAACAGCGACCCGTCGGTCAGGAAGTTCCAGTACACGTACCTCTCGTACGGAGCCCGCCTCCGGGCCGGCTATGAATACGCCGGGATGGCCGGGGTGAACGCGATGCTCCGTATGGACCACACTCCGAGGTATGAGAGCCTCCCGCGCCTCTACAAGAACTTCGACGGCTGGTTCGACGCAGCGAAACTTATTCCCGGAGACGGGAAGATAGTCTCCACCCTGAAGCTCAGCGCTTCTTACGGTGAAGCGGGAAGGGAGAGGAATCTTCCGTATGCAGGCTACAGTGATTTTCTCACGGGAGAATACCCTGCGGTGCCGGACAACCTCCAGATGTTCTACGAAGGGTTCTGGCGCCTGCGCACCCGCGAGATTACGGCGGGTCTGGAGCTCGGTTTCCTCAACGACCGCATCCGCGTTGCCGCCTGCTATTTCGACAAGGCGACCGAGGACATTTTCAATTCCTTCTGCTTCGGGCAGAAGGATGGGTACTATTGGAGAAGGGCTCCGAGGCAGGACCAGTTCAGCCGCAGCGCAAAGACCCTTATACGTGGTATCGAGGGCGAAATCAGCGGTGTCATCCTCAAGGGTGAGGACTACCGCTGGGATGCCTTTGCCGACCTTTCCTACAATGTTTCTCAGATAAGCTCCATCGGGGACGAGGACCTTCCGGGAGCTGAAATCGGGAGCGGCTTTGTTGCCACCGCCAATGTTCTCGGCTATCCTGCGGCTTCGTTCTACGGCCACAGGACGGACGAAAACGGCGACCCCGTGGATGTCACGGGGGACGGCATCGTCAACCGTTTCGACCGCGAGGTCATAGGGAATCCCCACCCCAAATTCTACGGTAATTTCGGGACATCTTTCGCCTACAAAGGGCTCTCGCTTTCGGTTCTCGCCAGCTGGGCCGCCGGCTTCGATGTGCTGGACCTTAACAAACTGCTCTTCAAGGGCGGCCCCGAATTCACGGTCACCGACCGTTATGTCGGTAAGGGCGATTACCTTCGACTTTCGAAGGTCCGCGCGGCCTATGACATTCCGCTCAAAAAGCAGACTGTCGTAAAATCGGTGGCTGTGTCTCTGACCGGCTATGACCTTATTTACTGGAGAGCATTCCCGCGGTGGAATCCGGCGGTCCTCGGCGTTAATTACGACGTCTGCCCGACTTCGGCCGCGATGCTCCTTGGCGTGTCACTAACTTTTGGGAGGAAATGATATGAAAAAGATACTTTTACTCATATCCATTTCCCTCCTCGGCCTGACGTCGCTTGCCCAGGTGCCAGATTCGACCGTCCTCGCTGAAATCTACGCCGAGAGGCAGGACACCCTCGAGGAGACGGTCGTCGTCGGCTATGGCGCGATGCGCAAGAGCGACCTGACCGGCGCCGTGACGTCCATCCGCGTGGAAGACGACGAGGCGGCGCGATCGACCTCCCTTGACCAGTTGATGCAGGGCAAGGCGGCCGGCGTGCAGATTGTCCGCAACGGCGGCGCCCCGGACGGCGGTATTTCCGTAAGGATCAGGGGACTGTCTTCGTTCAACGGCAGTTCCGAGCCGCTGTATGTAGTCGACGGAGTGCTGCTCAACACATCGCAGGGAGGAGAGACCCTCCTTTCCCGCGGTGCTGATAATGGCAGCAGCGACGAGGCGATGAACGGCCTCCTCGGCCTGAGCCCGTCCGACATCCAGAGCATAGAAGTCCTCAAGGACGCTTCCGCGACGGCCATTTACGGCGCCCTCGGCGCCAACGGCGTCGTGCTCATCACGACCAAGACGGGTCGCAAGGAGCGGCCCACTATCCGGTTCACCGCCGGCGTGGACGTCAGTATGCCTTCAAAGAGGATAGACGTTCTCTCTTTCGACGAGTACGTGCAATATCTGGAAGACACCGGAAGTACCGGTTATCTCAATGAGATTTATGAGGATCCGGCCAATCACGCCGGGCTCAAGGTGAGACCGGTGGATTGGCAGAAGGAGGCGATGAGGACTGCCGTGAGCCAGAGGTACAACTTCGCCATCTACGGGAAGCCGAAGAACCTCTCCTACGCCTTCTCTCTTTCCTTCAATGATATGAGGGGCGTTATCAAGCAGACCGGCGTCAGGCAGTACATCGGCCGTCTGAACCTCGACTGGACCCTCCATCCGAAGGTCAAGATCGGCACGAGGTTCAATATGGCCCACATCCACTCCGACATGACCCAGTCGACGGGCGGCGGACGTATGTCCTCCGCGACGTCCCTGGCGCGGTCGATGCTTTCCTACAGGCCTTACTTTGCTGATTACGACCTTGACGACAGCCAGATCTATGACGACGGCGACGAAGACGTCAAGTCGAGTCCCTACCGCTGGCTGGACAAGACCCATTTCTCCAACGACAGGAAGGATTACCGCATCACTCCTAACCTCTAC
>CADAXR010000149.1 GCA_902791945.1 uncultured Bacteroidia bacterium | reverse complement strand
GAATACCGCCTTGCAAAGAACACTGTCAAGGTGGACGACAAGAAGTTCAATGCCTCCTCGCTCACCCCTTATCTCCGCCAGAAGCCTAACACCTATTTCATCTTCGGCTGGAACCCTTTCCTGAACATCTACAACTGGTCCACCGACGACATGTCGAAAGGCGTCAACCGTTTCCTCCGCAAGATCGGCCAGGCCCCGGTGGTCTATGACCCCTCGCTTGTCGACGCTTCCGTCGAGAACATAGGCAAGCATCTCGAATACATAGGCTATTTCGGATCCGAAGTGGACAGCAAGGTCGCGGTAAAAAAGCGCAGGGTCTATGTCAACTACTATGTCGCACTCGGCAAGCGTATCCCCATATCCTCAATCACTTACGAGGTCCCGGAAGGGGAGTTCTCGGAGGATTTCGAGGCCGACAAGAAGAACATCACCGTAAAGCCCGGCGACTTCCTCTCGGAGTCGTCGCTCGAGGCCGAGAGCGTGAGGGGAGCGGCCCATTTCCGCAATATAGGCTACTACGGCTTCGACAAGATGCACTATACCTTCGAAGCCGATACCATCACCCGTCCCGGAAGTGCCTCCCTCAAAATGTCCATACGGGAGTATCCGAGAAGCGGTTCGCCGGATGCGGCATCACCGCTCGTCAAGTATGACTTCGGAAAGATCACCTTCTCCCACGCAAAGACCGTGAAGATACGCCCCGGGCTTATAGAGGACCTCAATACCATCATTCCCGGCCAGCAGTACAGCGAGCAGACCGTAAACAACACCTACTCGCGGTTCTCCTCGGTAGGCACCTTCAACAGCGTCAATATCTCCCAGTCCGACGGGGGAGACAGGAAAGTCGACTGCGACGTTTCCCTCGGAAACGCCCGCCTCCAGGGCTTCAAGGCCAACCTCGAAGGCTCGGTCAATTCCTCGGCCCTTCTCGGCCTTTCCCCTCAGATCAGCTACTACCACCGCAACCTTTTCCACGGCGGCGAACGCTTCGACCTCGGCTTCAAGGGCAACTTCCAGTATCACCCCAGGACCCGTCTCAAGGCCAATGAATTCGGTGTGACGGCGAGCATCCGCATCCCTCAGTTCCTCGGCCTTCCGGACCGTATCTTCAAAGGCCCCTCCGTCCCCCGTACGGACATCAAGGCTTCCTTCAGCTACCAGGACCGTCCCGAGTACCGCAGGACCATCATTTCGGCCTCCTACGGCTACAGCGGCCGTTTCGCAAAGAAACTTTACTTCGAGATAGCGCCTATAAACCTTAATATAGTACGCATCTTCCACCTCGACCAGGATTTCGCCCAGTCGATGGAAAAGGATCCTTTCCTGCAGAACTCCTACAGGAACCATTTTGACGCCGGTCTCACATCGACCCTCTATTACACATCGGACTCCTCGGTCGTCCCTACGGGTTCGTACCACTACGTCCGCCTCATGACGGACCTTTCCGGAAACCTTTTCAGCGCCTTCAACAAATTCATGAAGACGGACGAGACGGGCTCGCACCTCATCTGGGGTGTCCCTTACGCCCAGTACGTCAAGGCTGATCTGCAGATGGGCCAGACCTTCGTCTTCGGACGCAAAAGCGGCCAGGCAATTGCTTTCCGGCTCCTCGCCGGTGTCGGCTACGGCTACGGCAACTCCTCGGCGCTTCCGTTTGAAAAACTCTTCTACGCCGGTGGCTCCGGCTCGCTTCGCGGCTGGTCCGCCCGAAGCGTCGGCCCCGGTATCTCCGAAATGGACTCGTTCTTCAAGATCCCGAACCAGACCGGCGACATAAAGTTCGAGGCCAACCTTGAGTACCGTTTCTCCATGTTCTGGAAATTCAAAGGCGCTGTTTTCGTGGATGCCGGAAATGTATGGGCCCTCAAAGGCGATGAGAAAGAGACGCTTAACAAGAAGACCTTCGCCGCCGGCATTGCCGCCGACTGGGGGGTCGGCCTTCGTCTCGACCTCAATTTCCTTCTTATCCGCGTGGACATGGGCATGAGGTTCCACGATCCGGCTATCCAGGAAGGATCCCGCTGGATCCCTCCCCAGCGCTGGATGAAGGGACACAACAAGGCTTTCCATTTTGGCGTCGGTTATCCGTTCTGATATGATTCCTGACATTGATATAAAGGATTATTCGTACCCTCTTACCGAGGACAGGATAGCAAAGTATCCTCTCCCGGAAAGGGATTCTTCAAAGCTTCTCGTCTATAGGGACGGTAATATCTCCGAAAGGGTTTTCAGGGAGCTCCCGTCCATCCTGGAAGGAGGCGGCCTGATGATTTTCAACGACACTAAAGTGGTGCCCGCGCGGCTCCGCTTTGAAAAGCCGAGCGGCGCGCAGATCGAGATTTTCTGTCTCGAGCCTTGCGATCCGCCGGAGTACGACAGGGCCTTCGCGGCCGTCGGGAAAGGCCGCTGGAGATGCGTGGTGGGCAATTCCAAGCGCTGGAAGGAAGGTGCAGTTGGGCTCGTGAACCCGGAAGGCGACCCTCGTATCGCGGAGATGGACCTCCGGGCTACCATGATAGAAAAAGAAGGGCGTACCGGGATAGTGGAATTCACCTGGAAAGGCGGCCTTCCGTTTTCCGGCGTCCTCGAAGCCGCCGGGACGGTCCCCATCCCGCCGTATCTCAACCGCAAGTCCGAAAGCATAGACCTGGAGCGTTACCAGACGACTTATGCCCGCTGGAGAGGCTCCGTGGCCGCTCCTACGGCCGGTCTCCATTTCACCCCGGAGGTCATCGACGCTATCCGGCAAGGCGGCACGGCGATAGCCGACGTCTGCCTTCACGTCGGTGCCGGGACCTTCCTCCCGGTAAAATCGGGGAACGTCGCCGCCCACGAGATGCACCGCGAGCCGTTCAGCGTAAGGCTTGAGCTCCTGCGGCAGCTGCGCGACGGAGGACGTACTGTGACGGCGGTCGGCACAACCTCCGTCCGGACCCTCGAGTCGCTCTATTATGCCGGCGTAAGCTGCATCGAGAAGGGATTCCCCGAGGATGTTTCGCAGTGGGCGCCGTATGAAAGGGAGTACCCTTATTCGACGGAAGAGGCGCTCGGTGCGCTTGTGAGTTTCCTCGAGGAGAGGGGAGAGGAGAAGCTGATTCTCGGCACGAGGATTATCATCGTCCCAGGCTTCCGCTGGCGGATCGTTGACCGCCTGGTGACCAATTT
>CADAXR010000148.1 GCA_902791945.1 uncultured Bacteroidia bacterium | reverse complement strand
TTTGTCTTATATCTGTTATTGCCAGATAAAATAGAATCCGACAATTGAGCCACCAGATTGTTTATCTTTCTGGTGGCTTTCTTATTATCTCCCAATAACCGAATATTGCTCAATCACTTTTCCTTCCCGATAGATGGCAAATCCTCTCCTGCCAGACCTTAATGTGATGCCGCCGAAGTAACAGCCGGGATATGCCACTTTCACCGCCCTTTTCACACGACGGAGCGCTTCTTCAATGGTCGAGCAGTAGTAGGTGGTCATAACGGCTGTAAAGATAGGCCGTCAATGTGCTAAGGTGAGGTACAGATGAAGCCTGATGCCCTTCACCGGTCACAAAGATTACGATTCGCTGAAACCCTATATCGCTATCACAGACAAGACCAGGAAGAATCTGATGACGACGATGTTCAGCAAGTAGATAGATAGACTTGGTGGGTGGGGGCGCTATTAAGGAAGAGAGGCCGGGGGGTCTCTCTTTATCATTTATTCATATAGAACAGGGATAGCTTGGCAGTTTCGAAAGGAACACTTCCTTTTGAGAAATAATCGACGGCTTTCTTCAAACGAGGCGTCTCCATCCAACCAAACGCAAAAGACTTGAAAACACAAAACTCAAATACATCATCTTCTTGGGTGACGATGCGCACCCCTCTTTCTTTAAAGCCCTTTTCGTTGTAGCACCATTGAGCAGTAATCTGTTTCAATTCAGACCACTTAAAGGAATGCGACCTATTTTCATAACAATAATGGAAATACATGCCATTCTCATCTATTCTGAAGAGAGGAATACTCTTGCTTGGGGCAAACAAATACAGTAAGCAGAATATCAAAAGAGCAAAAATGCCCCCAAATAAAGAATAATAAAAGAGAAAAGGACGTGTATAATTCAATATCCGATACGACGCTGCGATAATAGCCAACAAAACCAGAATGATGACCATCATCTGCTTGAAGTGACCTCTATTCGTCAGGACCAAAGGCATTATGATATTTGGATCGCTCATACAAATCCCGGGTTGATTGAGTCAATTGTTGTGAAGATAGACACATTTCTCCGCATCTCCAAATCACTTGGTGCGACAACGGTGCGATGAAATTGCACAAAAAAGGGCCCTCAGATATCTGAGAACCACTTTAAAGCGGAGAGGATTATCCTCCCTAAATAGATGTTCGAGTCATGCCTCTGCTACTAAACCGGAAAAATCGCAAGTTTTTCCGGTTTTTTCTTTCTCCCATTTTTCGTAAGTGCTTGATAATGAGCGCATAAACTTAAAGGCTTCGTTCTCTCGGATGGTTCGAGGTTTATCAGTTTCCTTGTCCCAGATTAGTCCATCTGGAAATACCAATTTTTGCAGATTTTGACGGTTTTTGTAGGAACCGTTTTCCCACAAAGTCTTTAGTTTACAAGCAGTTAGGATTACTCGATTCACCTCGGTCACATGGTTCGAGGAATTTTCTTCCAGCTTCAAAACCTGTATGGAGAATCCGCACTAAATTGACCCCCTCAATCCGCACCTAATTGACCCCCTTTTTCTTTTTCTTTCATCAGAATTCCAAATGCAGGCTGAAGGGACGAAAAACCGCAACAGCCTGCATTCTATTTAGGTTTCTAATCGTAAGCCCAGGGGGTCATTTTCGAGCGGACGAGGGGGTCAGTTTGAGACCGTACGAAGGGGGTCACTTTGCAGCGGAATTTCCAGATGACCACTGTCCGATGCCACCTGAACGTTTTCTCTACGGATGAGCACGCTACCACTTCGGCCATCTCCAGACTAGGCCTCGTGCCTGTGCGGGATATGTCCAATGCTCCGGCGCAGATGTGGGCCAGCATCCCCGGCAACGAGAGCGGCCTGGCCTATACGGAATACATGACCCTGGAGCTGCGGCCGGCGTGATTGGTTCTGCAGTGGCTGCGGGTATCCTCTTAGGATTCCTTGGTTAAGGTTTCAAACGAAGGAAACTGTAGCCGAAGCGCTTGCAAGCGGCTTTCTCCAACTCCTCCCGGTCATCGGGATGCGCAATGGAAATCAGGAGCCTGGCCCTCTCGGCCAGGCTTTTTCCGCGTAAGTACACGATGCCGTGCTCGATGGTGTAGCAGTAGCCGGGCTCCGGACATTCGCAGCCCAGACGAGCCATTTCCGGGCCGATGACCTGAAACTTTGGGACAGCGCAAAGCATGCCTTCGGCTTCCGGAAAGGCCGTACAAAGATCATGATCGGCGCTTCTTCGGAAGATATCCGGCTGAAGAAAAGGATCCGGTTATAAATTGAATTCCTTCTTGAACGGCTGGTCGTGCCGGTACGGCGCCCAGCCGGGATTTCCGTCCCGGCAGAAGGCGGTCCAGGCATCCACCATCTCCTCAGAGAGGGCGTAATCGGCCTCCGTGAAGGGACGCCAGCTGTTCTTGAGGGTTCCGAACATGTACCACAGTTCCGCGGAATGGAACGCGCCGGCGGCAGATGCCGGGTGGGCCTCATCAGTCGGAAGGTCGCGGAGGAACTCATATTCGTAGACCGTGCAGCCCAGGGAATCGCGGACGGCGCAGAAGCGGTCCACGGAGGCGCCGGCCAGCATGCCCATGTCGTCCTTGTTATAACCGATCATCACGGGGATCCGGGCGATGGAACCGCTGTACAGGGTATGGTCGAAGTCCTGTACGAGGACCTTTCCGTCATTATGCGGGGAGAACATGACAAAGCCCTTTCCGTCCGCCTGGTACTTTGCGGAGGCGTCGAAAATCTCCTGGGCGGAGGCGGCGCGCATGGACTTCAGGTCGGGGAAGCCGGCGTAGTCCATCACGGCTTTGCCCTGGGCATCATAGAACGACTGGGGAATCCGGTTGTCCGGAGAAAGGGCACGGACGTCCAGCCCGCCGCCGCTCTGGATGATGGCCTTTGCCATGAGGTCCTTGGAGAGCGGGGAAATCAGCAGCGTCTTGACGCTCATCGCGCCGGCACTCTGGCCGAAGATAGTGATATTGTCAGGGTCCCCGCCGAACTGGCCGATGTTGTCGCGGATCCACTGCAGGGCGGCGATCTGGTCCATCGTTCCGTAGTTTCCGGACTGTCCCTGTTCGGCCGTCAGGTCCGGATGCGAGAGGAATCCGAAGGTGCCAAGCCGGTAATTGATCGTCACCAGGATGACCCCGCGGCGCGCCCACGCATCGCCGTCCATCGTCACCTCATAGCCATAGCCGTTCATATAGGCCCCGCCATGGATCCACATCGCCACGGGCAGTTTCGCGTCCGTCTTGCCCACGGTGGCCGCCGGCGCCCAAACGTTCAGGTACAGGCAGTCTTCGCTTTGCTCAGGGGTCCCCTCCCAGTAGAATTCATCGCCGTAAAAGGTGCCGGGGGC
>CADAXR010000147.1 GCA_902791945.1 uncultured Bacteroidia bacterium | reverse complement strand
ACATCTCGGCAAGCGACGGGTCGTGAGTCACGATAACTATCGTCTGGCCGAAGCGCTCGCGAAGGGAGAAGAACAGAGAGTGTATTTCCTTCTTGGTCGCGCTGTCAAGGTTTCCGGACGGCTCGTCGGCGAAGATGATCGCCGGAGAGTTGGCGAGTGCTCTCGCTATCGCGACTCTCTGCTGCTCGCCGCCTGAAAGCTGGGACGGCTTGTGGGATATCCTCTCCGACAGGCCGACGGCCGAAAGCAGCTCCTCAGCCCTTTCGCGGGCTTCCTTAGTGCCCTTCCCGCCGATCAGGCAGGGGATCATCACATTCTCCAGAGCGGTGAACTCCGGCAGCAGGTGGTGAGCCTGGAACACAAAGCCTATGGAGGAGTTCCTGAACGCCGAGAGCGCCTTCGACGACAGCGACAGAACGTCCGTCCCGTCAATCCTGAGGCTCCCCCGGTCCGGGGTCAGAAGAGTCCCGAGAATCTGAAGCAGGGTCGACTTTCCCGCTCCAGACGCTCCCATGATGGACACCACCTCTCCCTTCTCCGCCTCAAAGTCCACCCCCTTGAGCACCTTCAGCTCCCCGAAACTCTTCTCTATATTTTTCGCACTTATTATCATATCGCGAAGATACGGATTTTTCGGTAAAATGATTAACTTTGCAGCCCCGTTCCCATTTGGGAATGGGACTTTTTCGGGGTGTGGCGCAGTTGGCTAGCGCATCTGCTTTGGGAGCAGAGGGTCGTGTGTTCGAGTCACATCACCCCGACGACAAAGGGCGGATTTATACCCCCAGCATTAGAGCGGGGGCGATTCCAAGGGTCGTACAAAGACGGCGTGCGATGCGGAGCGTAGGTTCCGCCCTTCCTGCGACATAATCGCTTATGCGGGCCTGGCTGATACCGATTTCGGATGCGAGTTGTTTCTGCGTCAGGCCTTTTTCTTCCAAAGACAGTTGGATTAAATCAGCTATCGAAGGCTTCCCTATCGGAAAGTGCTCTTTCTCATAAGCTTCGACTATTTCCGACATAATCATCAACTCCACACCCTCCGGGCCCGACACGCCCTCCTCCGTATCCTCAACCTGCGGAAGAAGCGCCTCTATCCTTTGAAGCGCGAACTCATACTTTCTTTTTTCTATGTCTTGTTTCATATGGCCGAAGCATTTATCCTGTTATATTCTTCATGGGTCCCGATGAAACGCACGAATACGCACCCCATGACAAATTTCACGACCGCGACAAGGCGATACCTGTTTCCCCTGATATTGAACACATAGTTTTGGTTACCGACGCTGTCCGCGTCTCCAAAATCATCCCTTATGTCTGAATACATCTTCCAGTCGGCGTGTTCAACCAGCTCGTACCAGCGTTCCAGCGCCACTTTTGCATCTTCGCGGCCAGGGGTCTCGTAGAAAACTTTAAGTCTTTTATGCGATATTATTCTCATCTGAACTCGTGCAAAATTAGTTAATAATTTTGGAAATCAAAATATTATACCAAGATTGTTTTAATTTTCAAATTTTAATCAAAAATATTCCGCCTGTCGAGGAAGCGAGGTAATCAGAGGCGGGAAAGCAATTCGTCCGGGGACAATTCCTCCATCAAGGAGAAGGCGAACCATTTCTTTCCAAGATCCTTCAGTGATGCTCCTATATGATAGACCTTCTCGTCAACGATCAGAAAACGGTCGTGTGACTTAGTAAATATATTTACCGATATGGTCGGATACTGGTCATTATGCTTCGCTATATCCAAACTGAACTGATTTGAGATTTTGAGAGTGTAAATCGACGCTTCCACATCGGAGTCCCTTTTATCCATCATACTCAACACGGTGTCGTCCACATAATTATCTATTAAGATAATCCTCGCTTTAGCTTCTTTCACCAGATTGCTTATAAATTCATAG
Source organism: uncultured Bacteroidia bacterium (assembly GCA_902791945.1). Classification (GTDB taxonomy): domain Bacteria; phylum Bacteroidota; class Bacteroidia; order Bacteroidales; family UBA932; genus Cryptobacteroides. The sequence continues at coordinate 2,175 of CADAXR010000147.1, read as the reverse complement.
GCATCATATATCTGACCATCGAAAAATATTCCCTGCCTGGGCGTTATGGTTTTCTCTTCAAGTTTGGAATAGATATCCTCGAATTTACGGTCAGACTCAAGAAGTTTATATTCTATTGTTTCAAGACGTTGAAATATCGTGGCATTCGATGCAAGAAAACGACGCATTGCCACAAATGCTTCTATCACATTTATACTCACATCAATGGCCGTGGCGTTATGAAGAACCGCCGACAACATTGCGACACCCTGTTCCGTGAAAACATACGGTGGGGATGTGCTGTGTTTTAACCTTGATAACCTATCGCAATTTGCGATGAGTTCTGTCACTTCTTCTTTTGTCAGCTGAAATCGGAACGATGCAGGGAAACGCCTTATATTTCGTCGCACTTGCTCATTCAGTCTGGAGGTCGGAACAGAATACAACTCTGCCAAATCTCTGTCTATTATAACCTGAACACCTCTTATATTAAAGATTCTGTCTTCTATGCCACTGTCAGGCGACCGGTTATTATTTGCATCCAGTCTCTGTGTATGGCTGAGTATGGGCTCTTTTTCTTGCATATACCGTAGGCAAAACAATCAGTCAAAAATATTCCGCCTGTCGAGGAAGCGGTAGGAGGCGGCTTCGGCGAGGTGCTCGGGGAGGATGGAGGGGGCAGAGGCGAGGTCGGCGATGGTACGGGCTATTTTGATGATGCGGGAATAGGCACGGGCGGAGAGGCCGAGGCGGTCGATAAAGGACTCGAGAAGATCGCGGCAGGCGGAGTCCAGCGGGCAGAAGCGTTCGAGCTCCTGCGACCCCATCTGGGCGTTGGTGAAAACGGAGGTACCGGCGAAGCGCTCCTGCTGCAGCCGTCGGGCGCGGAGAACCCTCGCCGCCACCGCCGCGGTCGGCTCCGCCTTCTTCCCCCTCACGAGCTGTCGAGTCTCGACCGGTCGCATAAGAAGTTGAAGATCAAGCCTGTCCATTAAAGGTCCCGAGAGCTTGGACAGATAGCCCGCCCGCTGACCCGGGGTACAGGTACAGCGGTCGCCTTCGCCGTAATATCCGCACGGGCAGGGATTGGACGCAGCGACTAGCATGAACGAAGCCGGATAGACCACCTTGGCCTTGAGCCTTGACACGGTCACCTTCCTGTCCTCCATCGGCCCCCGGAGGGCCTCCAGGATGGACTTCGGTGCTTCGCAGAACTCGTCGAGAAAGAGGATGCCGTTGGTCGCCAGACTGACCTCACCAGGGAGGATATTCTCCCCGGAGCCGCCGCCGATAAGGGCCGCTATAGAGGCGGAATGGTGGGGCGCACGGAAAGGCCGGTGACGCACAAGCCCGTAACTTCCCTCCCCTTTGCCGGAGACCGACCAGACCTTCGACGTAACGATCGCAATCCCCGCCATCGCCTTCGCCAGCGAACTCTTCCCGCTGCCCGGAGGGCCGACCATAATTACATTGTGGCCACCTGCGGCCGCGATTTCGACGCCGCGTTTGGCGCCCTCCTGCCCAATGATGTCGGCGAAGTCGGGGTAGTCGTCGTAGGGAGAGGCCAGCGTGCCGGAGGTCATCTCCCTGTAGAGCGGCGAGTTGACGGCAAGAAGATCGTCGCACAGTTCTCCGCCGGAGACGATTCGGAACACATCCTCAAGGTCTCTGACGCCGTATATCTCGACGTCTGATGACTCCACCGCCTCGAGGGCGGCCCTCTCCGGCAGAATGCAGCCCCTGTATCCCAGAGAGGCCGAAAGTTCCACCACCGGGAGACTCCCGGGGACATAGCGTATGCTGCCGTCCAGGCCCAGCTCGCCCATTATCAGAAACTCCCCTATCCCCGGGAGCTCCCTCTGGCCGGAAGCGGCCACAATCCCGAGAGCTATCGGGAGGTCGTAACCACTGCCGCTCTTGTGGAGGTCCGCCGGCGCAAGGTTGATTATGATTTTCTTGCCGGGAATCCTGAATCCCTTCGACTGCAGGGCCGTTACCGTGCGGAGCAGGCTCTCCTTCACGGCCGCGTCCGCAAGGCCCACGAGATGTATTCCGACGCCGGCGGTGATGTCGATCTCGACAACTACCGGAACAGCCTCTATGCCGACACATTTTGCGGAATGAACGTAAACAAGCATCTTTTTTAGTATTTTTGCACCCGAAAGACGAGTGCACGATGAAACACAGCATTACTAT
>CADAXR010000146.1 GCA_902791945.1 uncultured Bacteroidia bacterium | reverse complement strand
TCTTCATTTCGCTGTCCTTCACGGTGACGGTGCCCTTCTCGAAGTCCATATCGCACTTGGTGATTTCGACCGAAGGAATGCGCATCTGCTGGGACAGGATAGCGTGGTCCTCGTAGGAGACATATCGAGGTGTGGCGATGATTTCAATGGCCTCGACATACATTCGACCGCTGTAGTTCAGCGGGTTGGTGTTTTGGGCCACAGCAATAATAAAGCTGGCCAGCACCAGAATAAAGGTGATGATGCTTTTCTTCATGATTTTTTTGATTGTTTATTTGGTTATACTTTCTTAACATTCTCACATAATGCTCCGGAATCAGGTTCATTCCAGTTGCTCATCAAGACATCATAGTTTAGTTTGATCCATTCTTTGACTTTGGCAAACTCCTCAGTCGTAACCGAATCCATATATCCACGAATTCGTTTAGGCTTTTTCTCAACCGAAACAGTTAGTGCTCCATTTCCAGGGGTGAGGTAATAGATAACTGGCTCTGAAGTGGACATCTTGCTTCGAATAATTAGGGGTTTTTCAAGACCTGTACTCTGCGGGCCCAATCGGCATTCATCGAAGTTGGCGTATTCTATCTCGTCGTAAACATTAATAAGTAGATGTTTCAACTGCTGCTTCATTTCAGGAGGAACTGGTAAAGATGTCGGCATTACAGTCGTCGTATAAGAGAATTCGTGGGTCTCATAATACTGACTGTATTTATGCAAATCAATCTTTCCACTCAATATCGAATAAGCATCTTCTTCGTACTCAGCTTTCCCTTCGAATGGTTTGTTGTATCTGGAACAGCGGCTTCCTTTGTCTGCAACATCCTCCGGCGTAGGCGGGCATTCCATTACTATTCCAAGTGTTACAGTGTCATTGAAGACATACTCTACAATATCTCCTGGTTTGAACCGGCACTGATCCGGCCGACGGCCCGGGAAGTATTCGTCCTGCTCGCGGGTTTGGGGGTCTTCAAATTCCGAACAGAGCGTCTCTGAAATTAATACACCTTCGTCATCATAAACCCAGCGGCGATATGCCCTATTTGTAACATCGCGATTGTAGGGACAAGCCTCGATGATGAAGCAATAGAGGTCCGGTTCCCATCCGAACCCGCGTATCTTATCTTCTGCGGCCTCCTTCGTCGGATAGAAAAATAGCTCGGCATCGTAGATATGGAATGAAGGATACATGGCGGCTGTCCTCCGTCGTTTTATCCTGAGGCGGTAAATTAAGTCCTGTTTCATCTAATAATGGCGATTTTACGTTTTGTTATAACCCTCGGCTTGATTTCCTTTCGGCATTCCGGGCAGAGGGTGAGCCTGTAACCTTCCAGGTTGGTGGTGACGCCGGTGATGGAGCCGCAGCGCTCACAGGTGTGCCAAGAGGCCTCGATGGCGTGGTCAATGAGTTGTCTGATATCCTCTGATGCGTTGTAGTGGTAGATTCGAAGTCCGCCAAACTTCTGTTTGATTTGGCTGACTTCGACAGGAGAGTCAGGGTGTGCGGCGTTGAAGGAATCAATGGCCGATGCGACTTTCTCGATCAGCGGCCACCATCCTTTCCCGCATTCCCAGGGCATTTCTTTGATGGATTTCATTATCTCAGTTTGGTTTTGTTTCGGTATGGCCACAGGGCCTCGACCGCCATCATGGTGCGGCCGATATAGTGGCCCTTCGGCGCAAGGTTCGGGTCTCCGGTCTGTTCCTGATAGACTGGAGTTCCGTAGGTGTCGCGAAACTCTTTTCCGTAGTCGCCGCTCTGCTTCCGGCGAAGGATTTCTGGGAAGAGTTGGATTCGGCCGGGCCAGTAGAGGGCGTTCAGGAGGACCAGGTCGGACATCGATTCAGGGCCGAAGTCGAAGAGCCATTCACGCATCTTGTCGGATTCGAAGAAGATGGCTCCGTCGGTGGCCCCGCGGCTGAAGAGCCGGAGAGTTGCTTCGTCCAGCGGGTGCCAGCCGTCTTTGAGCGTGCGGCTGAACTGGTCCAGGGCAGCGTAGGTGGTGATGCGGAGCTTGACGTTCTGAAGTTCCGTCCCATCCAGGAAGGTGATTTCAAAGAGGCCCGGTTCGGTTTCGATGACCATTTCGTTTTCTCTGTTGGAGAGAACTATGCGAGCCACCTCAAGGCATCCGGTGCCAGCCTCGAAGGGAAGCTCGGCACCGTCGTGGACGGACTTGGTGAAGCGGCTGAAGGGAAGGTCCCATTCCACCGGGTTCACGCGAGTGACGCTGGTCAGGAAGAGCAGGTAGGAGTCGGGAAGGAAGCTGTAGCCAGGGCTGACCACGATGCGGGCGCTACGCATCTTTGCGGCCAACTCCTGTAGGAGGACAATCAGGCACTCGCGGCCGGGGTCGGCGTCCAGCCAATCCAGTTCCTCGCTGAGGCGGGCCTGGAGGGCATCGATGGTGACCGGAGCGTAGTGGGTGGTTTTGGTGCGCTCGAGGGCGCTGTTAAGTGTTTGAAGGAGTTTTTTATTCATGGGTTTATACTTTCACGATAATGATTTTTTTCTTGGCCCGTTCGGCCTTCCGGATGGTGTCCCAGGTGCCCTTAGACGTTGCCGTCACGAAGGCCAGAACCCAATCGGCGTTTTTAACGATAAGCGAATTTCGCTGAAGAGGAGCGCCACGACCGTAGCGCGAGTAGTCAGGGAGGAATTCCATCAGAGGAATTCGGTTTTTGGCGGCGTATTTCTTCGCAAGGGTGTCGGCTCCCGTTGCTCCGCCCGACACAATAAGGTCGATTTTCTGTGTTTCTTGGATTTTGGCGACCTCGCTGCAGAGGAGGTCGTAGTTGGTGAAATCTCTTGATCCTACGATTGCTAATCTCATATTTGAAACTTTGTTAACTTTGTTGTCGTAATATATGGCGGCCATGGTACCGGAGGCCGCGGTTTTTCAGAGGATATCAGACTTGTCAAAGACTCGATGGCAACCCCCTCGTCAGGAAAAGTTACAATATATCAATACGAAGTCGCATTTTAAAAAGCCGCGATTTTTAGCCTAAAATGGCACTTTTCGGAAAAATATTTTTCAAAAACCGCATTTAACGGCACCCTAAGGCGCTTGCAAAAATGCTAGCAATTTTCTACCTTTGTATAAATCGTTTTTTATGCCCGTTAGATTCTATCTTGATAAACGCAAAAACCGCTATGGAGAGGCCCCTATTAGGGTTGTCTGGTCCTTCAACGGGGACCGGTATCAGACCACGATGGGGTTCAGCATTCCTCCGGAGGCTTGGAATGAGCAAGAATGTCGTGTAACTCCTGCCGCATACAATCACAAGAACACCGCATCCAGTACCATCAACGACTTCATAAAAGCGATGGAGAAAGCGGTGAACCGCTTGGAGAATTACGCCCGCACTCAGAACGCCTCCCTCACCAAGCCTATCGTGATGAAGGTCGTGGCCGACGTGATTGCTGCCGGTGGAGAATTC
>CADAXR010000145.1 GCA_902791945.1 uncultured Bacteroidia bacterium | reverse complement strand
GACCGGGCGGGCGATGCCCTGGAGGATGGGGCCTATGGCCTCGGCCTCACCAAGCCTCTGGACGAGCTTGTAGGCGATGTTGCCGACTTCCAGGGAAGGAAAGACGAGCACGTTGGCCTTGCCGGCGATGGGGGAGCCGGGGGCCTTTTTGGCTCCGACCGAGGGGACGAGGGCGGCGTCGGCCTGGAGCTCGCCGTCAATCTCGAGGGAAGGATCGAGCTCCTTGGCGAGGGCGGTCGCTTCAATCACCTTGTCCACGACCTCCGCTTTGGCGGAACCCTTCAGCTGGGAGGCGTCCGGGGTCGGGGTCACGGCGACGTCGCCGATGACGAGGACACCCTCCTCACCGTACTGGGGAGTCTTCGTTACCATGAGCATGGCACCGCTGACGCAGGTGATGCCAGGGGAGCACTTGATGATCTGGAGGGCGGGACGGAGGGTCTCTCCGGTCGTCGAAAGGGCGCCGCTGATCTGGCCGTCGGCGTCGCCGCTCTTTATGATGAGGCATCCGAAGTAGAGGGGGTTGAGGACCAGCTTGTGAGCCTGCTCCTCGGTCATTCCCTTGGCCTGGCGCAGCTTGAAGAGGAGCTGCGCGTACTCTTCGGTCTTTTCGCTTGTCTCAGGGTCTATGATGGTCGCGCCGCCGATGTGGGTGAGACCTAGCTCGGAGGCGAGGGCAAGGATTTTCTCCTTGTTGCCGATGAGGATGATGTCGGCGAGGCCGTCGGCGATGGCGCGGTCGGCCGCCTTGATTGTCCTTTCTTCCAGCGCCTCGGGCAGGACTATGCGCTGCCTTGAGGATTTCGCTCTTTCAATAATGCTTTCGATTAGTGTCATAAGGTTAATTTTACTTCTACAAAAATAAGAAGTTGTTTTGAATTTTGCTAAATTTGCGAAATAACAACAGAGCGAAAATGAAAAAAGCCATCCTCCTTGCGGCCGCGGCCGTCATCTTCGCCTCCTGCGCGGAGAGAAATCATTTCTGGAAAGGTGCCGATATCGGCTGGGCCACCGAGATGGAGGCCGCAGGCGAGACCCTGTCGGACAAGGACGGCAACGTCATGGAGTGCACGGCGCTGATGAAATCGCTCGGTCTCGATGCCGTGCGCTTCCGCGTGTGGGTCGACCCTTCGGCCCACGGTGGCTGGAACGGCGCCGAGGACCTTCTCGTAAAGGCGAAAAGGGCGAAGGAAGAAGGGATGGAGATAATGGTGGATTTCCACTACAGCGATTTCTGGGCGGACCCCAAGAAGCAGAATGTTCCCGCCGCCTGGAGCGGCAAGCCCTATGAGGAAGTGAAGGAACTACTCGCCGGACACACCCGCGACATCCTCAACATGCTCAAGGATAGTGGCATCAAGCCCCGCTGGGTTCAGGTCGGCAACGAGATTTCCAACGGCTTCCTCTGGACCGTGAAGGGAGATTTCTGGGGAGACCCCGTGCCCGACAGTCTCGGCCGCGTGACTATCCTCGAGTCCATAGGACACCTTAAGAAGAACCCTGCCCAGTACGCCGGCCTCTTCTCCGCCGGCTACGACGCCGTCAAGGAGGTATTCCCCAAAGCCAAGGTCATCGTCCACCTGGACAACGGCTTCCACCAGCCCCTCTACGACAGCAACCTCGACACCCTCGCCAAGTACGGTGCAAAGTGGGACATCGTCGGTATGTCGCTCTACCCCTACTGGGCCCTCGACAGCGGCCTCGAGACCGACGAGGAGGAGGTCATCAGCCACTGCATGGCCAATATAGACCACGTCTGGGAGAAATACGGTACCCCTTCGATGATAGTGGAGACCGGTTTCGAAGTGGATGAGGAGGACCCCGAAATCCTCCTGAAGGGCCGCGACCAGCTCCGCCGCATCATCCGCGAATCCCGGGAGAGCGGCCACTGCCTCGGCGTCTTCTACTGGGAACCCGAGTGCCGGCCGGACAGGTACCGGCTCGGCGCCTTCGATTCCGAAGGCCGCCCGACCGTCATTATGGATGCATTCAGCGAATAACGATATGACTCTTTCCGACCGAATCACAGGTGAAGGCCTGACCTTCGACGACGTCCTTCTGGTGCCGTCCTACTCAGAAATCCTTCCTTCCGAAGTTTCTCTGGCGGCGCGTTTCTCCAGGAATGTGAGCCTCGGTATCCCCTTTGCCTCCGCGGCTATGGACACCGTGACCGAATCCGCCCTCGCAGCGGCGATTGCCGCCGAGGGAGGCATTGGCGTCATCCACAAGAACATGAGCGCCGAAGCCCAGGCCGCCGAGGTCGCCGCGGTCAAGGCAAAGGGCTTTCTCGTCGCCGCTGCAGTCGGCGTCAGGGCCCTTGACAGGGTGAAGGCCCTCGTGGATGCCGGCGTGGACGTCATAGTCGTGGACTCAGCCCACGGTCACTCCAAAGGCGTCATAGACACATTGAAAGAGATAAAGGCCTCATTCAAGGTCGATGTCGTCGCCGGCAACATTGCGACGGCCGAGGCCGCGCTCGCCCTTGTCGAGGCGGGAGCCGACGGCGTAAAGGTCGGCATCGGCCCCGGCTCCATCTGCACGACCCGCATTGTCGCCGGCATCGGTATGCCCCAGCTGACGGCGGTCGCTTCCGTGGCTGAAGCGCTCGAGGGCAGCGGCGTCCCGGTCATCGCCGACGGCGGCATCCGCTACTCCGGAGACATAGTCAAGGCCCTCGCCGCCGGCGCCGACTGCGTTATGTGCGGCAACCTTTTCGCCGGCACCGACGAGGCCCCGGGCGAGATCATCGAAGCCGACGGCGAGTGCTTCAAGTCCTACAGGGGCATGGGCTCCGACGACGCGATGCGCGCCGGCTCTGCCGACCGCTATTTCCAGAGCGGCGCCCGCAAGCTCGTCCCCGAAGGCGTAGTGGCGAGGACTCCATATAAGGGGAAGCTCTCCGATGTGATATTCCAGCTTGCAGGCGGCCTCAGGGCCGGCATGGGCTATGTCGGCGCCCCCGACCTTGCGGCTCTCCGCAAGGCTAAGTTCGTCAGGATCACCGCCTCCGGTATCCGCGAAAGCCACCCCCACGACATCACCATCACCAAAAAAGCTCCCAACTACAGATAATGGAGAAAATCCTCATACTCGATTTCGGATCACAGTACACGATGCTCATCGCACGCCGCATCCGCGAGTGCTGTGTCTATTGCGAAATCCACCCCTACAACAATATTCCGCCCCTCGACGATTCCGTGAAGGGCGTAATCCTTTCGGGAAGCCCCTCCTCGGTCAACGACGAGAACGCCCCGGAGGCCTCCCTCGACGGGATCCGCGGCCGCCTGCCTCTTCTCGGCATCTGTTATGGCGCCCAGAGGCTTGTCAAGGACAACGGCGGGATTGTCGCCCCCGAGGATATGAGAGAGTATGGCCGCGCGACGATCAACGTCTGCGACGCTGAGGACCCGCTCCTTGCCGGAGTGCGCAGCGGATCCACGGTGTGGATGTCCCACGGAGACACTATGGTCTCCCTCCCGGAAGGGTTCCGCGTGACCGCCTCCTCCGACGACATCCCCAACATCGCCTACCGTGTTGACGGCGAGCCGACCTGGGGCATACAGTTCCACCCCGAAGTCCACCACAGCGAGGACGGAGCGCGTATCATCTCGAATTTCGTCAACGGAATCTGCGGCTGCGCCCCCGACTGGACCCCTGAGAATTTCATTACAGACACGGTCCGCGACATCCGCGCCAGGGTCGGAGAAGACAAGGTCCTCCTCGGCCTCTCCGGCGGAGTGGACTCCTCCGT
>CADAXR010000144.1 GCA_902791945.1 uncultured Bacteroidia bacterium | reverse complement strand
AGTGATGGCGATGAATTTGTCGCTGATGCCTGTGGCGTGGGCTATGTCGGTTGCGCTGTCAACGAAGAGGCGGCCGCCGAAAATAAGGCCTGCAAGGCCCCCGGCGATGAAAAGGATGGAGACGAAGACGCTTCTCGTCTTTGTCTCCGGCCCGGCTTCTTCATCGGCATTTTTCCCTTGTTTGATGAAGGAGAAGGCTATGTAAGCGGCAAAAAGAGCCAGCAGTATAATACCGTCGATGCGGGAGAGACCGTTGTAGCCGGTCAGGCCCAGGACGACCAGAAGGACGGTGACAGCTATGTTAACCGGAATGTCGATCTTGCGGTTGGCGGCGGTAATGCCTATCGGCAGGATCATCGCGGTGACTCCCAGGATGAGGAGAGTGTTGAATATGTTAGAGCCGATGACGTTGCCTACGGCGACGTCCGCGTTGCCTTTCAGCGCTCCGATGAAGCTGACGACCATTTCGGGGGCCGATGTCCCCATGCCGACTATGGTGAGGCCGATGACGAACTCGCTGACTCCGAGGCGGCGGGCTATCGAGGACGATCCGTCGACAAGCGCTTCGGCGCCTGCGACTATCAGTCCCAGGCCGAGCAGGAGAAGGAGTACATCAGCAAACATATCCTGCGAATTTAGGAATTATTTCCGTTTGCAGCAAACGACATTCTCCACGTGCATCGTGTGGGGGAACATATCGACGGGCTGCACGGAGACTATTTCATAGTCCGCGCAGAGAATTGCAAGGTCGCGGGCCTGGGATGCGGGATTGCAGCTGACATAGACAATTCGCTGCGGCGCGGCATCCAGGATTACTTTCGCCACATCCGGATGGATTCCGGCGCGGGGAGGGTCGAGGATTACGACGTCCGGGCGGCCGTGCTTCGCGATGAAATCCGCATTGAGGACGTCTTTCATGTCGCCGGCGAAGAATGAGCAGTTGGTAATGCCGTTGGCTGCAGCGTTGGCTTTAGCGTCCTCGATGGCCTCGGGGACATATTCGATGCCGATCACCTTACGGGCCTTGCCGGAGATGAACTGGGCGATGGTGCCGGTCCCGGTGTAGAGGTCATAGACAAGTTCGCTGCCGGTAAGGCCGGCGGCGTCGCGGGCGACTCCGTAGAGGCGCTCCGCCTGCAGGGAATTGGTCTGGTAGAACGATTTGGGACCGATTTTGAAGCGGAGGCCTTCCATGGTCTCATAAATCGCTTCGTCGCCGTAATAGAGGGTACACTCCCTGTCGGTTATCGAATCGTTCAGTTTGTCATTGATGACGTAGTAGAGGGATGTGATCTGCGGAAATTCTTTGATGAGGGCGTCCAGAAGGCCTGTCCTTAGCTTTTTGTCCTCACGGCAGAAGCACATGATGAGCATAAGCCCGCCAGCCTCCGTAAGGCGCACGAACATGTTGCGGAAAAAGCCGGTCTTTTCCCTTATGTCGAAGAATTCGAGTCCGTTGGTGAGGCAGTAGTCCTTGACAAAGAGCCTGATGGCGTTACTGGGGTCTTTCTGCAGGTGGCAGTCTTTGATATCCAACACTTTATCGAAGAATTTGCCCACATGGAAACCAAGGCCGCAGCGCTCTGCCGCCGTAAGAGCCTCCGGGTCTTCGCCCGGAAGGATCCACCGCTTTGCCGATGCGCTGAATTCCAGCTTGTTACGGTAATACTCCGTCTTGAGGGAGGGGAGCGTGGGCTTGACCTCCGGCACTTCGAGATGCCCTATCCTGACCAGCTGGTCGACGACCTGCTGGCGCTTGGCTTCCAGCTGTTTGGAATAGGGGAGAGGCTGCCACCGGCACCCTCCGCAGACGCCGAAATGCGGGCAGAGGGCCGGCAGGCGGTCCGGCGAGGGCGTCACGATGCGCTCGATGCGCGCCTCCAGATAGTTTTTCTTCCGTTTATAGATCCTGAGGTCAACGACGTCGCCGGGGACCGCGAAATCCATAAACACCACCTGTCCGTCAATATGAGAAAGCGCCTTGCCTTCTGCGGCCACCGACTCTACAGTCACGCCTTTGACCGCTATGTCAACTTTATTTCGAGCCATATTATACAAAGGTAGGCTTTTTTTTCATAATTCTGCAATTCAGCCCGACCGGCCGCCCTTCTGTCGTTTCCACACCTGACCTGTAATCAGTCCTGTGGTGTAATTTACCACACAAAAAGTCTGAATTTATTTGTATGTTTGTGTCAATCTGAAAATCGGACTTCTATGAAAAGGATTCGGAACTGGTTTCTCTCGGTGCTGATGCTTCTGGCGGGGCTTCCCATGCAGGCGCAAAAGGGGCTGCCGGCCGTGTTTACAGGCAGCTATGACGCACTGTCGCATGCGCCGCTCTGGCACGGAAAGGACCTATATGTCAACCCGTATCCCGGCGGACAGACCCGGGAGTACGTTATCCTCCGCGATTCGACCGGCTGCGGCGGTATCTGGGATAATGTCCTGAAGGACTGGAGCATTCCTCCGGTGGAATGCAAGTTCCTGACTTTTGCGACCCCTGACATGCTCTGCGTCCGTTCCAAGGATGGACGCCTCGGCGTCTATTGCGACGAAGCCCTGTCCGAGATTCTCGACGGCGGAGTCATTCCGCCGCTGCCATTTGAGCAGGGCCGTTTCCAATATTCAGTCAATTCAGGGTTAATCAAAAACATCCTCGTCGGAGTGGACAACCGCTGGGGAGTGATTGGAGGTGACGGCAGTTTCCTTGTCCCGACCCGCTATGAATCGGTGGATGCGGCCGTCCAGGCCATTGCCGAACGCGATAAGTATCTCAAACCCAGAGGTATGGCGGATTGCGATTTCCTGATGCAGACAATCGCAAAGCTTGACCTTGACGGCGACTGGCTCCGTTCCGACTGGACTTACCAGGATCCTGTGACCGGGCTGTTGTTTTTTACGCTTAAGGAGCTGCCCTGGTCGGGGCCCTATTTCTTCGTGCCTGAGACGGATCCTTTTTATGTCGCCCAGGCTCTGTCCGAGGGGATTACCCTGTCACCGATTCTCTGCGTGTCCGACGGCTTAGTGACGGTGGCGGAAGCCAATTGTGCCTACGGCGATGCCGTTTTCGCAGAGCAAATTCGACCGATCAGCTGGATGGGTGAGGGTTTTCTCTGCCTTCCGCTTAACGACTGCGTGATAAAGTGTGCGAAGGAAGGGGAGCGCATCGCTCTCGGCAAGAAGATGGTTTTCTACGGCTTCAGAAGCCCGATGGACTCCTACCACTTGGGCTATATCTTCAAGGGCGGCAGTGAATTCCTGGATGGCATATTCATTCTCAGGACCAACGGGGATGAGGTGGCTGGCGAAAGATATGGCTGGTACAAAGATTTGGGTCCGAATCCGTACCTTGGTATGGGTTTCTTCCATGAGGAATATGTCCGTAGTGGAGGCGACTACGGGACGGCCGAAGAACAGATCGAGTGGTTCAACAGTCGAAGCACAGGCTTCCGCATGGAGGAGTTTTTCTATATCGCCTTCTACGACAAAGAGCAAAAAGCCCTGGTCCTCACCTTC
>CADAXR010000143.1 GCA_902791945.1 uncultured Bacteroidia bacterium | reverse complement strand
TTCCGAAGCCTGTTTTTTCATTTATTCCCCTCCGGCCCCTGAAGCCGGAGAAGCGCCACTCTCTACTTCATATTTATCGAAAAGCGGGCAATACAGGTATCCGTCCGTCACATAATCGCCGAATGAACAGCTGACACTGACTTTGTCGAAGTGAAGGATGACATAATCGTCTCCTTTGTCGGCGAGCGAAATCTTTCCCCCATAGGTATAGGTCGTGGCGTCACTGGTACTTGAAGCAAAGAATGAAAACATGAAGCGGCTTGGCTTAAGGGTCTCCCCGACTTTCATTCTGTCAATGCTGTCAAAGTAGATGCTCATCATGAACATATCGTATACCATCTTCCCACCGCTGGAAGCGACGAACCAGGACTGGCCATCCATGTCGCTCTTCCTATATACGGCTATGCGTTGGAATGAGGTTTCCGTGTCTTCGTACTCGTCGCTTCTGGTGTGTATCGCGGTTTTTGCGACTTTGTAGCCGCCCTTGAAAAATTCCTCGGGGGAAATGTAGTCTTTGCTGCAGGAAACCAACGAAAACAGCGCGGCAAAGGAAGCAAGCATGGTGAATAAGTGTTTCATGACGGTGATTATTAACAATTCTGCTCTTATAACTCCCGGGAAGCAAAAATACTGCGTTTCCGGCTATAAATCAAATCGCAATCCGGCGTGAAGGGTAAACGAAATGGGTTTCTCGGTGCGGATGGTGACGAGGTCCGTTTTCGTCAGATAGTATGAGGCCTCCGGCTGGAAGAAAAGATACGCACGGTTTCCAATCCCGTATTGGACACCGGCAATGGCCTCGGCCGACCATTGTATGCGATTCTCTTCGCACCGGACCTGGCCTAACGATGCTGCCAGGCATTTCTCGGCCTTGGCCCCCACGCCGGCATACAGGTCAAAGCCGCCGCGGGAAAGCAGCCGGGCGTCCATACGTACTGGAATGCCGATGAAATGGAGCCGCTGGTCCAACCTTCCGATGGCGGATTCGACCCCGGAGTGAAGGTAGGTGTATTCGAGCCCGCTTTCCACTCCCCATCGGGAAGCAAAAGCCATCCGGGCCGTGACACCCAGCGACAGAGGCAGATCATGGTGATAATGATTGGTCGAGGAGGCCGGGAAGAACTGATTCGCTTCGACGCCGAAACTAACCGTGTTGGAATAGTTCGATAGGATGCCCCTTGTCTTGGCGGGCAGTTCGATTGCATTCATAAAGGTCAAAGCCGCGATATAGGGAGTCGACTGGAGCAAAACGTCCGTCTTTCGGGGCACCATCCCGGAGCCGGCGTTGACACCGACGGACAGTCGGGGACGATGCAGTCGGGCGGGCTCGGGAAAAGCCTCGAAGGGGTCTATGGAAACCTTTTCCTTTGGTGAATCTTCATGGGGCTTCTCAGGTTCGTCAGGTTTGTTGGTCACATCGGGTTCGACGGAGTTTTTCGGATTGACAGAGGGGGAATTGGGGACGACAGTTTCGTCTGAACGGATGTCGGGAGATTCCTTTGCCTTGTTCGGAACTATAGATGCTACTTTGCTGGTGATGATAGGCTCTTCTTCGGGCGCAACGAATGAATCATCCGATTCGGAAGGGATGGTATTCTCGGCAAGAGGGATGCTGCCAGGAACATCATGAACGGCCGGCTGGCGCCAAGGTGACCAAAGAAGGATGGCCGCGATGGGGATAAGAAGAGCGACGGTAAGCGCACTGTGGCGCCTTATCGCTGCGTGTCGCATCTTTCGGCTGATCTGCGACCAGCCGTCAGGGGACGGGATGGTCTCATCCGAGAGGCAACGCTCCCGGAAGGCATCCATCCAATCTTTATTCATTTCCTTGTCCATTTTACTGCGTCATTTCCCTCCGCATGATCTTTCTGGTACTGGCGGATATCGGCAATAAGCAGCGCCCGCGCCCGGGAAAGATTGGCGGAAGAGCTTTTCTCTTTGATTCCAAGAAGATGGGCGATATCCCGATGGGAAAGCCCGTCGATACAATACAACCGGAATACGGTCCGGTATCCTTCCGGAAGCGCTTCGATCATCGACATAAGAACCTCCGGCGGGATCAAGGCCGCTTCTTCATAACCCGGCTCCTCCGGAATCACTTCCCCCACTTCCTCCACGTCCAGAAGCTGCCGGGTCAGGCGTCGCCGGCGCTTGGCCGAATCAAACGCCAGATTCAGCGCCACCCGGGACATCCAGGAATACAGCGAACCGGGGCCGTTCCAGCGGAACCTGCCGATGACGCGGAATATCTTGACGAAGGCATCCTGCATCAAGTCTTCCGCCTCGGCAGGACCGGAAGCATACCGTCGGCACAACGACAGAATCCGGGAACTGTACTGCTCGTACAGCTCCCTTCGCGCCTCATTGTCTCCATGGGCGCATCGAGTCGCCAGCTCCTGCTCCACCATCAACAATAATAACTCCCGCTATGATGAAATACTGCGTTACCATTCAAAGATATCAACGAATCTTCATGATTCAAAAGGTTTTGTCTATTCCAATGAATCTGTCCGGCGCTGTCGATGAAGCAATGTTCAAGTCTCGCTTGTACACCAATAAACCAGTGCTCGTACAGGTCCATCGACGGGACCTATACAAGCGAAAACGGCCGAAAATGCCCGTACCGGTCCAATGTCGGGACCTGTACGAGCACTGGGACAGGGGGCTGCGGAAAGGCCTATTAGAAATGCCAGATTGTAAACACATTACGAAACAAGGATCCGCAGCCCCCCTGTTATTTCGGTGGGTCTGCGGATTCCTCGTTTATAACTGATTGTCCAGCAAACGGTTCCATAGCACGGGTCAGCAGACCCGCCACACGAACCGTACGAACTCCGAATCACACCCCCTTCCAAGAGGCCGGAACCGGCGCTTCGAAGAAGATTTCCGTCTTCTTCACCGGGTGGATGAAGCGGATGGAGCGAGCGTGGAGAGAGATGCCGCCGTCAGGGTTGGAGCGGGGAGCACCGTACTTGAGGTCGCCCTTAATGGGGCAGCCGATGTGGGCGAGTTGACAACGGATCTGGTGGTGGCGGCCGGTGAGGAGTTCGACTTCCACCAGGTGGTACCGCTCGGTGCTCTTCAGATAGGTGTACTTGAGTTTCGCCTCCTTCGCCTCTCCCCCGGGGCCCTTGGCGATAAAGGATTTGTTAAGCTTCTCGTTGCGGGTCATCCAGTCTGTGAGAAGGGCCGATTCCGGCGAAGGCTTGCCGCAGCACAGCGCCCAATAGGTCTTATGGACCTCCCCGGAACGGAACATCGCATTCAGCCGTTCCAGGGCCTTGGACGTCTTCGCAAACAGGCAGATGCCGCTCACGGGCCGGTCCAAGCGGTGCGGAACGCCCATGAACACCTGGCCCGGTTTGCCGTCCCGCTGGGCGATGAAGGCCTTGAGCGTCTCGCTCACCGGCTCGTCGCCCGTCTTGTCGCCCTGGACAATCTCACCTGCCCGTTTGTTGAAAACGAGCAGGTGGTTGTCTTCAAAGAGAATCCGGGACGCGAGGTCCCGGAATTCCCGTTCGTCAAGC
>CADAXR010000142.1 GCA_902791945.1 uncultured Bacteroidia bacterium | reverse complement strand
CTGGCACTGGCGCTGGCCGCCGTCTCATGCCGCGACAAATATGAGCTGATCCCGGTGCTCTCCCTCAGCGAGGACAGGGTCCCCGGGTCAGGCGGCACGACGACCGTTACGGTCGGCGCGGATGCCCACTGGACAATCCACGCCGAATACCTCTGCGACGAGACAGGCTGGATATCCTTCAGCCAGACCGAGGGCGAAAAGGGCTTCACCCCCGTGGAAGTCACCTGCGGGAAAAACCCGAGCAGCAACCCCCGCGACGCCCGCATCGTCATCAACACTCCCGAGAACAAGACCTCGATCCTTCTCTCCCAGACCGGCGCGGCCTCAAGCGGCGCCCCGCAGTGGCTGGAACTTCCTTTCATGAACAGGAGCGGCCTTCTGTTCGGCGCCCACGACATGAACGGAAATCCATATGTGAGCGCATCGGCCTCCGGCGTCCGCAACTGGTCGTGCTACTACGACCCGGATGCGGGCATCTCGCCGTGGGTTGCATACCCGCTCAACAGCGGCCTGATCGGCTCCGGCTCGCGTGTTGACAAGTGGGGAGAGATCGACCCCTGCTTCCCCGAGGACAAGCAGATCAACCTCGGCGGCGGCAGCTACGGCGGCGGCTGGGCCCGCGGCCACCAGCTTCCTTCCGCCGACCGCTACTACTCCTCCGACGCCAACAGGTCGACCTTCTACCCGACCAACATCACGCCCCAGGATTACGATTTCAACGGCGGCATCTGGCTCGACCTTGAAAACAAGGTGCGCAACTACGCCTACGCCAGCGACACCCTCTACGTCTGCACCGGCGCCAAGTACGACAGCAACTCCGAATGGTCCGGCACCTCGAGAGGCCGCGCGGCACGCGTCCCTGAT
Source organism: uncultured Bacteroidia bacterium (assembly GCA_902791945.1). GTDB lineage: Bacteria > Bacteroidota > Bacteroidia > Bacteroidales > UBA932 > Cryptobacteroides. The sequence continues at coordinate 2,705 of CADAXR010000142.1, read as the reverse complement.
GCGTACTACAAGGTACTCCTCCGCTACAAGAAAGGCGACCCTAACGGAGAGTTCTCCGCGGCGGCCTTCTACCTGCCCCACAGCGCAAGCATAGCCGGTGGCAACTTCATGGACTACGCCAGGACCGTCAAAGAAGTCGAGGCCGAGACCGGAGAGATCTTCTTCGCTTCCTTCGCCTCGATCCACGGCGAAGCCGCAGCTACCGCGATCAAGAAAGCAGACCCGGCTACCACACTTTCAAACTGGAAATAAATGAAAAGGATAGTTTGCATAGCCCTCGTCCTGCTCACCTTCGCCGCCTCCGGCTTCGGTGCGGGCAAAAGGACCTATATAATCGGGTTCTACAATCTTGAGAACCTCTTCGACACCTACCACGACGACGGGAAGAACGACTACGAGTACCTTCCCGACGGCGGCAACCAGTGGACCGAGGCCAAATACGCCAAGAAACTCGCCAACATGGCGAGGGTCATCGCGGCGATGAAGGCCGACAACGGCCGCTGGCACACCGTCCTCGGAGTGAGCGAGATCGAGAACCGCCACGTCCTCGAGGACCTCGTCTCCGAGCCGGCCATCGCCGAGGCCAATTTCCAGATCGTCCACTACGACGGTCCGGACCGCCGAGGCGTTGACGTCGCCCTTCTCTACAAGCCCGAGCAGATGAAACTCGTCGAAAGCGAGTCGCTCCCCTTCGATTTCAACTCGCAGGCCATCACCTTCTCCCTCAACAAGGAGGAGCAGGAGAGGTTCCGCACCCGTGACATCCTCATGGTCCACGGAATCATCGACGGCGAGCACTTCGCCTTCTACGTCTGCCACCTTCCTTCCAGGATCGGCGGCAAGGGCCAGGATCTCCGCGCCCGCGGAGGCGAAATCATCTACGAGCACTCGCTGCAGATGATGAAGAAATATCCCGGCATCAAGTGCGTTGTCATGGGAGATATGAACGACAACCCGACCGACGAGTCGATGGCCATCTATCTCCACGGCAAGGAAAATATTGACGAGGTCGGCGAGGAAGACTATTTCTCCCCGTTCGTCTCGATGCTCAAGGCCGGCTACGGCTCCCTCGCCTATCGCGGCGAGTGGAACATCTACGACTGCATCCTTGTCAACAAGGCCCTCGCCCAGGCGCCCGAAGGCACCCTCAGGATCCAGCCCTGCATCAAGAAAGGCAAGAAGCGTTTCTATGCGAGGATCTTCAACAAGCCCTTCATGGTCAACCAGAGCGGACTGTACAAGGACACCCCGTTCCGTACTTTCTCCGGCGGAGCCTTCATCAACGGCTACTCCGACCACTACCCCACCTACATCGTTATCCAGAAATAACCCGATATGACCAGAAAAATAACAATAACAGCCCTCGCGCTGCTCTTCGCGGCAGCGTCCGCCTTCGCCCAGGACAACACCGGAGGCGTCAAGGGTACGGTCGTGAGCCGTGAAGGGAAGGCTCCGGTCGAGAACGCCAGCCTCGTCCTCATGAAGGGCGCGGCGGAGGTCGCGACGGTCTCCTCGGACCAGGAAGGCAACTTCCTCATCCCGAACCTTGAAGACGGCAACTATACCCTCGTCATCAAGGCTCCCGAATACCTGGAGCAGCAGATCAACCTCGCCGTTGTCGACGGTGCGGTCAAGAATATGTTCAACCTCTCGCTGACGAGTACGAGGACCGTGAACGAGACCGAGGACGAGTCGCTCGCCGAGTTCGACATGAACGACTCCGGCTACGCCGACAACCCTACGGTCCTGTTCGGCTCCAACGACGTGTTCAACAACATCGCCAGTTTCAATTTCAGCGCCGTACGCTTCCGCGCGAGGGGCTACAGCTCAGAGTCGCAGGACGTCGCCTTCGCCGGTATCCGGATGAACGACGCCGTGACGGGATACACCCCGTTCTCCCTCTGGAGCGGCCTCAACGAGGCGACCCGTTCCAAGGAGAGCACCACCGGTCTTGAGACTTCCGAATACGGATTCGGCGGCTACAACGGTATCACCAACATCTTCGGCGACGCCTCTTCGATGCGCAAGGGCCTCCGCCTGAGCCTCATGACAAACAGCGCCCTCTACCGCATGCGTATCATGGCGTCGTATGCCACCGGCAAGATGGACAACGGCTGGGCGTTCGCGGCCAACGTTTCCGCCCGTCTCGGCGGCAACGACTGGATCGACGGCGTCTATTACCGTTCGTTCGCCTACTACCTCGCGGCCGACAAGTACTTCGGCGACGAGCACAAGCTGAGCCTCATCTTCTTCGGCACGCCCGGACAGAGGGGCGCCCAGATGGCATCCACCCAGGAGGTGTACGACCTCATGGGCGACAATATGTACAACGCCAACTGGGGCTACCAGAACGGCAAAGTCCGTAACGCCCGCGTCCGCAAGACGCACGAGCCGGTCGCCGTCCTCAAGTATGAGTACAACCCTTCGGAAGAGTTCAAGCTCACACTCGCCGCCCTCTACCGCTTCGGCAAGAACGGCTACACCGCCCTCGACTGGTACAACGCCCAGGATCCCCGTCCGGACTACTACCGCAACCTTCCGAGCTATTTCTATAACCCGGATCCCAACATGAAGCGGAACAACCCGGACAAGGCCGCAGCCGCCGAGTATGCGTGGTACAACGAGGACCCTTCGGTCGTCCACCTCAACTGGGACAGGCTCTACAACGTCAACCGCATGAGCGTCGACGGCCGCGCCAAATACGT
>CADAXR010000141.1 GCA_902791945.1 uncultured Bacteroidia bacterium | reverse complement strand
CTGCCCGTCGGAAAGGGTCGAGATGTCCCTTTCCGCAAGGCCTTCCAGCCCAAGGGCTGCAAGCGCCCTGGAGACGGCCTCCGGGTCCGGGCAGGAAGTAGCCACGAACTGCCTGAGGGTGAATCCTTTGACCTTTGGGATTCGGGTCGGGACCATCACGATGCGGCCCGCCCCGGAGATGCTGCCGCCGGAAAGCGGCAGGAGCCCGGCCAGCGCTTTCATCAGCGTGGTTTTTCCGCTCCCGTTGAGGCCTTTCAGCAGGATGCAGTCGTGCTCTTCGATGCTGAGGGAAAAATCCTTCAGCACCGTGCGGCCCTTGTAGCCTACGCTTATTCCCGAAATCTCAATCATGGCGCAGCAGGATATACAGTATGAACGGAATGCCGATGAACGCCATCGTGCTCCCTGCGGGGAGCGGCACGGGGAACACCCTCGAGAGGATGTCCGCCGTGACGGCGATAATCCCGCCGGTCAGCAGCGAGGCGGGTAGTACCACCTTGTGGACCGAGGTCCCCGTGATTGCTCGGGCGATATGAGGCCCCACTATCCCCACGAAACCGATCGGACCGCAGAAGGCGGTCACGGCACCGGTCGCTATGCAGGCCGAAGCCAGCGAAAGCACTCTCACACGCCGGAAGTCCCGGTGAGGGCCGCATAATCGTCCCCGAACAGGATGACGTCCAGGCCTTTGTGATTGATTATCGAAAGCGCCAGTCCAAGAAGAAGGGAAGTGCCGATGACGCCAATTGCGACAGCGCCGTTCCCTTCGAAACGGCCGGCCAGCCAGCTGTAGAACACCCTCAAGCCTTCCTCTCCTGCACTGTATTGCAGCACGGATGAGGCGGCACTCAGTACAAACCCTATCATCACACCTGAAATCAGCAGCACCGGAGCACTTTCAACTTTCCTTGAAATAAGCATGACTAGTGCGCTGACAATCACCGCGCCTGCAAAAGCGGCAGCGGTCAGCGTCATGCCGTAAAAAAGGGCTGGGACAGCGGCAAGCGAGACCACTGCCGCAGCCGCTCCGAGCCCTGCGCCTGCGCTGATGCCCATGATGTGGGGATCAGCCAGCGGGTTACGGAAAACGGCCTGAAGCTGCGCGCCCGAAAGGGATAGGGCGGCGCCTGCAAGAAGCGCCGTCACGAGCCTCGGAAGCCTCAGCTGCAGAAGTATCATTCTGTCGGGAACGGAGATGCTGCCGCCGCCCGCAAGAAGATCGAGCCCTGCAAGGAGTACAAGCAGGGCTGCGGCTGCAGCTGTCTTCCCTCCACCGCTCATTCCTCAGGCAGGAACATCGGATCCCAGGCGGGGAGTTTCTCCGGAGTCTGGCTGAGGAGGGCGAGGATGTCTGCAGGGACGTATTTTTTCTCCACGACAAGTCGGAACATATACTCGTCGAACCACTCGTCGGTCATAATGAGATTGCCCTTGTAGCCGCTCGAGGAGCCCCAGCTGTTCTCCACCATCCACTTGACGGGCTTGCCGTCCTGAATATCGACGGCGATGAGCGTCATCGCGTGTGAGGAGCCGCTGGCGTGGGTCTGCACCCTTTCCTTCTTGTTCATGCCGAAGGTGACTCCGAGGAGCGAGTCGTAGTCGTAGTTGGCAAGGTCCAGAACCCCGCTTTTGCGGTTGAAGAACTTGCCTACGTCGCAGGAGAAATACATCGCCGTGCCGTCCTTTATGGAGGCTATCGCCATCTCCTTGATCTTATCGACGGGGAGATTGACATAGAGCCAGTTGTCACCGTCATAGACGTGGCGGTCGAAGTCGATCTCATAGACCTTGTAGTACTCCCTGCACGGGTCGTTCATAAGCATCACGTAGCCGCCCTCGAGGTCGGCTCCCACGAATTTGTCGTAGAAGGATTTTGGGGTGTATTTCTCCCGGCTCACGAACTCTCCCTTGGAGCTGTAGCGGGCCCACTCGAACTCCGTCGGGGGAGTGCCGAGGCAGAGCGAGAGGATACGGTAGATTTCCTTGAGATACTCAACCTTCATCGCCTGGAGCTCGCCTTCGAGTTGCTGGGCCTTCTTCCCCTTGAGGTCCTTGCCGGAGGCGGCTTTCTCCCGCAGCCTGAGGCCGTCTTCGCGGAGCTTTGCCGCGATGTGGGTCCTCATCTGGGCCGTGTTGTTGGAGCACCAGGTCTCGGGCATCGCATCGGCGGGGACGAGGCCGTACTTCGTGATGAGGTTGGACACCCCGGTAAACTGTCCACCGTCGCCGATGGGATGGGAGAAGAGGAAATCAACGGTCCTGTCGTCGTCCGGAAGGTCCCTGGTGTCGATGATTCCCTGGAGGAAGAGATTGGCTTTCTCCAGCTGGTCGTAGAAAAAGATATAGTTCTGCGAGAAGGTGAAGTCTCCGAGGTCGTATTTCTCTATCATCTTAGCCCTCAGGACATTGAGGCCTGTGAAAAGCCAGCAGCGGCCGGAGCTTTTCTGGTCGGTGTGGCCCTTGGTCTTGACCTTGTCGGAAAAGTGGGTGTCGATCATCGCGCTGTTGTTCAGCGAAAGGGTGCCGATGGCTGCCGAATTGAGGGCGTTGCGGATGGCCTTGTCCGAAGGGCTCTCCTTGAAGGCGCCGCCTATCTCGGAGAGAAGCTCCGGAGAGATACCGCCGCCGGGAGTCTGCGCTTTCATCGCAAAGGGAATGAGCAGTGCGAGGAGGATGAGGGTCTTTTTCATATTCTGGATGTTTTTGATGCGGGAATGAGGGCCGTGATGTAGCCGATAACCGCTACACAGCCGGCCGTAATGACTACGTCGGCCAGTTTGAGGACGGCCGGATACGACGGAATGAGATAGTTGCCGGGCATCTTCACGAAGCCGGTCTTCATCTGCAGGGCGACGAGGATAATCCCCACGGTCAGGCCCAGGGCCATCCCGAGAAGGGTTATCAGCCAGCCTTCGAAGATGAATATCCTTTGGATGAGCCCGTCGGACGCCCCGAGGCTCCGGAGCGTCGCTATGTCGTCCTTTTTCTCGATTACGAGCATCGAGAGGGAACTGTAAACGTTGAAGGCGATGATAATCGTTATGAAGGCGAGAATCAGGAAGATGGCGAGTTTTTCAAAGCGCATCATCCTGTAGACGGAAGGATTCTGCTCATAGCGGTCCAGCACGTCGAATCCTTCGCCGAGAGACTTTCTGAGCGTCGTTTTTATCTGATTTACATCTTTTTTGCCGGCTCCTTCCACAAGGCGGATCTCCACGGCGGAAATCTCCTCCTCGAATCCGAGGAGCTGCCTCATCGACTCGATAGGTATGATTACGAGGGTCTGGTCCACTTCCTGGTTGACCGTGAACACGGAAGACGGCCTCATCGAGATGCTCTCGACAGAGGAGAGGGGATTGGCCATGTCGATGTTCCCTTCCCTGTCGGGGTAGTAAAGCTCCAGATGGGCCCTGAAATGCGGGCTCAGGCCCAGCCTGTAGGCCAGGCCCGCGCCGACGGAGGCTTTCTTCAGCTCAATCCTCCGGAGTTCCCATTCGCCTTCGATCACCCTTTCGCGGACGGGGCTTTCCTCTTCATAGACTTCGTCCACGCCCTTGACGAGGGCCACCGCCTGGCGGCCGTCGTAGGAGCACAGGGCGTTGTCTTCCAGGACGCTCGAGACGTTGAGCACCCTTTTGTCGCCGAGGACCTTCTCGAACGGGGCCTCTTCCGGGATGAAGAACTTTCCTGTCGAAGGCCGGACCAGGATGTCGGGATTGACATCCGAGAAGGATTCTTCCACTATCCGGTCGAATCCGTTATAGACCGAAAGTATAATAATCAGCGCCGCCGTGCCCACAGCCATGCCCGCCGCACTTATCGCGGAGATAATATTGATCACATTATGTGACTTCTTCGCGAAAAGATACCTAAAAGCTATGGACAGCGACAGTCTCATTTTTTGAGGAGCTCTTCGATGTGCTCGACGTAGTCGAGGGAGCTGTCGGGGAGGAAGACGAGCTCGGGGACGATGCGGAGCTGGCTGGCGACTTCGCGGCCGAGCTCGCCGCGGAGGGCGCGCACATTCTCCTGCAGCGCCAGGAGCACCGCATCCCTCTTGTCGGAGGGGAACACGCTGATGAACGCCTTCGCGACGGACAGGTCAGGGCTGATCCTCACCTCGCTCACCGTCACGAGTCCAAACGCCGCCATCCCTTTCTTCCTTATTATCTCCGCGAGATCCTTCTGTAACTCCCTCGCTACCTGCTTCTGTCTTTTACTCTCTGGTTTTTCCATAACTTTTTCTGTGTTTAAAATATGGCACCAAGGTCTTCAGACTACGGCCTTCGGCCTATCCCTCCCATCTTTCGATGGGCCCCTCCCACTCACGACTGCGTGGGCGCAGACGGTCTTCAGACCTTAGCGCCATATTTTAAATTATGTTGACGATATAGTAGTTCTTTTTGCCCTTCTGGAGGAGGATGTAATGGCCGTTGACGATGTCCGCGGGGGTGACATCGCGGGCGAAGTCGGTCACCTTGTCCTTGTTGAGGGACACCCCGCCGCCCTGGACCATCTTGCGGGCTTCACCCTTGGAGGGGAAGATCTGAGTCTTCACGGCGAGAAGGTCGAGGAGGCCGCAGGGAAGCTCCGAAGCCGGGACGGAGAAGGTCGGCACGCCGTCGAAAACGGCGAGGAAGGTCTTCTCGTCGAGGGCGCGGAGGGCTTCCGAAGTAGCATTGCCGAAGAGCATCTGCGATGCA
>CADAXR010000140.1 GCA_902791945.1 uncultured Bacteroidia bacterium | reverse complement strand
GGACTGCAAAGATATGTAGAAAATTTGAATCTGCAAATTTTTTGAATATTTTTACGAAAACTTTTTGGTTTACGCCATCATTTCAGGAATATGAAACATCGTTTTGTACTTCTGGCCGCCGCGGCACTCCTGTGCGCTTCGGCCCAGGCGAAAGTCAGTCTTCCGTCGTTTTTCAGTGACAATATGGTATTGCAGCACAGCTGCGATGCGGCCATATGGGGCACTACCGACAAGGGCGCCGTCAAGGTGACCGTCGACCCTTCGTGGACAAAGAAAAAATTCACCGTAACGGCTTCAGCCGACGGAAAATGGATGATGCGGATCCCTACCCCGGGGCCGGGCGGCCCTTATACGATCCGCTTCAGCGACGGGGATAAATGTTCCATCGACAACGTCCTTATCGGCGAAGTGTGGTACTGCAGCGGACAGTCCAATATGGAGATGCCGATGAAGGGCTTCCGCGCCCAGCCGGTGGAAGGCGCGTCGAAATACATCATAGGCGCTAAGCCCTCCAAGCCTTTGAGAATGTGCACGATAGGGAGAAAGGTCTCGACAGTGCCGGTGGAAGAGAGCAAGGGCTCCTGGAAAGAGAATACGCCGGAAGCGGTGGCCGGGACAAGCGCGACGGCTTACTTCTTCGCGACGATGCTTCAGGAAGCGCTTGAGGTCCCCGTGGGGATTCTCATATGCGAGTGGGGCGGGAGCACCATAGAGGCGTGGATCAAACGGGACATTCTGGAGAGTCAGTTTGCCGGGGAGTTCGATCTTAAATTCCTCGACGAGAACGCTATCCCGGAGAAGAAAGCCCACCACGCCCCAACTGCCATATTCAACGGAATGGTATCGCCGCTTATTCCATTCACCTTCAAGGGAATACTTTGGTACCAGGGCGAGTCCAACCGTCACAGGGAAGAACAGTACACCAGGCTGCAGCCCGCTTACGTCAAGATGATGAGGGAACTTTTCGAGAATCCGGATGCTCCGTTCTACTTCGTCCAGATCGCCCCGTACAAGTACGGCGGCGGCGACAGGGCCAGCAGCGGATATTTCTACGAGGCACAGGAGAAAACCCTCTCGCTCATCCCGAACAGCGGTATGGCCGCGACCGTGGATATCGGCGAATACGGCACCATCCACCCCTGCAAAAAGCAGCAGGTGGGTGAGCGGCTGGCGATGCTGGCGCTGGCCAAGACCTATGGGTTCGCCGGCTTCGAGGCAGAGAGCCCCTCGTTCAAAAGCGCTGCTTTCGAAAACGGGAAGGCCGTAGTCTCATTCAATGTGAGCGATATGGGCCTGTCGCCTATGGGTCAGGACCTTACAGGGTTCGAGCTCGCCGGGGAAGACAGGGTTTTCCACCCTGCCACCGGCATGGTGAAGGACCGTGTCTGTGTCGAGGTGTCTTCTCCCGAAGTTCCAAACCCGGTCGCAGTCCGCTACTGCTTCAAAAATTGGTGCGTCGGCACCCTCTACAACTGCTACGGCCTTCCGGTTCTGCCTTTCCGCTCGGATGATTGGGAGCGTGAGAAATAAGCTTATTCTGACCGCGGCGCTGCTGCTGAGTCTGTCGGCAGCGGCGCAGGTGCGGTATTCGGACCGCGACAGCGTCATCGCCGAGGCGGTGATGCAGAAGCTGGCTGCGGAGAAAGAACTCCGCAGCGGCGAGTTGCTGGAGATGGCGGCCCGGGAGCTGCTGGGGACGCCGTATGTCGCCGGCACGCTTGACGAGGCCGGCGACGAGGTCCTCACCGTCAATCTCACCCGGACCGACTGCATCCTTTTCGTCGAGACCTGTATGGACATGGTGCTGTCCGCGCAGGAGAAGCGGTTCCATTGGCGCGGACTCTGCGACAACGTCCTGCGGAGCCGCTACCGGGACGGCGTCGTGGGAAGTTACACCGACCGTATCCATTACACCACCGAATGGATACGGAAGGGTGAGAAGCGGCATATCCTGGAGGATCTGACGGTCTCTCTCGGCGGGGTGGCATATAAGGGCCATCCTGTCAACTATATGAGTTCCCATCCCGACCGCTATCCCCTCCTGAAGGACGTGCAGGCCATACGGGAGGTGGAAGCCGAGATCAACCGGCAGCCTGTAACTTATATCCCAATAGCGTCAATCACGGCTGTCGAGAAGTCCATAAGGACGGGAGACATTGTCTGCTTTGTCACCTCTATAGCCGGGTTGGACATATCCCACGTCGGGATCGTGACCGTCCGCGACGGCAAGACGGGCTTCATCCACGCCTCCTCCGTCGCCGGGAAGGTAATAGTCGATTCGCGCAGCATCGCGCAATATGCCGCGGCGCAGAAATCCTGCGTCGGTATCAAAATCGTCCGGATGACGGAGCCGCCCGTCACAGAGCGGCACACATTCACCTTCGACGGCAGGGAGAGGGAATACTACCTGTATCTCCCTCCCGGAGGGAAGGATGTTCCGCTGATCCTTGTGCTTCACGGCTACGGCGGCAAGGCTGCCGGATATCGGCCCGAAATGCTGTTCCCGGCAAGGGAGGAGGGATTTGCCGTCTGTTACCCTCAGGGCAGGGCCAACAGCATCGGTAAGACGGGATGGAATGTCGGCTATCCATCGCAGCAGGACCTGAAGGATGATGATGTGGCTCTTGTGACATATCTTGCCGGGCTGTTGCAGGATAAATTCGGGCTGAGCCGCGAGAATACTTTTCTCACCGGGATGTCCAACGGCGGGGAGATGTGCTATCTTTTCGCATATTCCGCCGACACGACATTCTCCGCGCTGGCATCTGTAGCCGGGCTCACAATGAAATGGCTATACGACGGCCCAAGGGGCTCGCGTCCGATTCCGTTTATGGAAATCCACGGCACAGCGGACAAGACCTCCCACTGGGAAGGCGACCCCGAGGGGCGATACGGCTGGGGCGGGTATATGAGCATCCCCGCCGCAATGGAGGCCATAACCACCCTAAACGGCTGCACGCGCGAGGGAACGGAGGTGCTGCCCCTGCAGCACGAAGGTGCACACAGGGTTATCCTTCACAGGTATTCCGGCGAAAATGCCACTGAGACGCTGCTCTATGAAGTCGAGGGCGGCAAGCACTCCTGGGCGCTGGACGACCTCGACACCTGCCGCGAAATCTGGCAGTTCTTCAAACGACACATCAAATAATCACCTCCCGAATCCAGGGGGTGCGGTACTGGTAAGCCAGACGAGTTAGGTTCCAGCCCGGAAGGGTGAGGATCAGGTGGGCGCGCTTACCGGGGGTGACGGAGCCCTCGGAATCGCTGATACCCATCGCGGCGGCGCCGTTGAGGGTCACTGCGTTGAAGGCCTCAACCGGCGTTAGTTTCTGACGGATACAGGCGAGGGCCATCACGAAACGCATATCGCCGGAAGGCGACGAGCCGGGGTTGTAGTCCGAGGCGAGCGCGAGGGGAAGCCCGGCGTCTATGAAGCCGCGGGCGTTCCCGAACGGGATGCCGAGGAAGAACGACGAGCCCGGGAGCATCACCGGCATAGTTTCACTGCCCTTAAGGGCGGCGATCTGGGCCGGGGTGGTGCGCTCGAGGTGGTCGACGGAGAGGGCGCGGTGCTTCACGCCTACCTCTACGCCGCCGCTGACGGCGAGCTCGTTGGCGTGGATTTTAGGGCGCAGA
>CADAXR010000139.1 GCA_902791945.1 uncultured Bacteroidia bacterium | reverse complement strand
GGCGCGACCATTAAGCGCTACGCCCCCGTCACGACCCCCGAAGAGATCGAGAAGGACATCGAGGCGATGCTGTAGTTACAGCAGGCTGTCGATAATAGGCTTTAATAACCTGGCTATTTTCCGCCACTTCATAATATGGGATCCGCGAAAAGAGAGATCTGGATAGACTGGATGAGGCTCGCGGCCTGCTTCATGGTCATCGTGACCCACTGCACCGAGCCGTTCTACCTCGGCGGCGAAGGGTCGCTCATCCTTACGAAGGCCGACTCCTTCTGGGTTGCGGGATTCTGCGTATTCACAAGGGCCGCCGTGGCCCTTTTCGTGGTGGCCTCCAGCTACCTGCAGTTCCCGCTCCACTACTCCCCCGGCGAATTTCTCCGCCGGAGAGCCGTAAGGGTCCTCGTGCCCTTCCTCGTCTGGAGCCTGGTCTACGCCCTCGTCTGGGGCGATCCGGCCGAGAACCTCAAGGACCTTCTGCTCAATTTCAACTACGCGGCAGGCCACCTCTGGTTTGTCTATATGCTCATAGGCGTCTATCTGGTGATGCCGCTTCTCTCCCCGTGGGCGGAGAAAGTCGGCAAAAAGGAGCTTCAGGTCTATCTCGGAATCTGGCTTTTCACGACCCTGATCCCTTTCATTCGCTACCGGGTCGGAGGCGAGATGCCTGTCATCTACGGGCCGTCCGGACTTCCGAACGCGGTAAAATACCCCCTCTGGGGTGAGGCCTTCTGGAACACCTACGGCGTATTCTACTATGTGAGCGGATTCATCGGATTCCTGCTCCTGGGGCTCTATTTCCGAAAATTCGTCGGAGAGTTGTCGTGGAAAAAGACTCTTCTTATCGCCGTGCCGCTCTTTCTAGGCGGCTTCGCCATCGGTTTCTTCGGCGTCCTCGGGAGGATCGGTGCGGACACCCACGGCGTCTTCCCCTTCGAAGGCCCGGTCAGCTACGCCGCCTTCTGGGAAGGCCCGATGCACAACGACACCGTCGCCATCCCTCTCATGACGACCGCCCTCATCCTTCTCTTCCGCAAGATACGCGGCGGCGGCCGTTTCTTCGAAAAGGCCGTCCTGCCGGTCTCCAAGGCGAGCTACGGGATGTATCTTTGCCACCTGCTCGTCCTCGTGCCGGTGTCAGGGTGGCTCAGGGAGACCCTCGGCCTCGGAGCCGACGGGCTTCTCGGTCCCGTCTGGACGACGCCGGTCGAGATTCTCGCCGGTTCGGTGCTGACCTTCGCCGTCATCGCTGTCATCTGTCCGCTTGTCCGCAAGATCCCCAAAGTGGGCGAATTGATTATATAGCGTTTTTTCTATCTTTTAAAGATTAATAACACAACCAGCCCCCTTCAAAAATGGTGGCCCGAGCATTCCCCAGGGCCGCTATTTTTTTATTACATTTGTGGTACGATGGAAATCAGGCAAGCATATAGGGGTGACCTGGAGGAGATTATGGCCGTGCTGGAGGCGGCGAAGGGGATCATGCGCGCTTCGGGGAACCACGGGCAGTGGGTGGACGGCTACCCGGGCGAGGATGTGATCCTCGAGGACATACGGCTGGGGCACGGATTCGTGGTGGAAACGGCCGACGGGACTGGTTGCGCGAGCGTCGCCGGCTACTTCGCGTTCATCCCCTCACCGGAGCCGACCTACAGCGAGATCTTCGACGGGCAGTGGCTGGACGACACTCTCCCCTACCACGTCGTCCACCGCATAGGCAGCTACCCGCACATCCACGGCATCTTCAGCGCCATCATCGACTGGTGTTTCACCCACGACCGCAACATCCGCATCGACACCCACCGCGACAACCTCATAATGCAGCACAACCTCCTGAAACACGGCTTCACCTACTGCGGCATCATCTACCTCGCCTCCGGCTCCCCGCGCCTCGCCTACCAGCGGCTATAACTCCCCGGCGCCCGCCAGCGGCTCCGTCCGAGCTAGTTATTTTGCGGAGCACTGCGGCTTCAAAAGAGCGGAAATCCTGAAATTATTGCTATATTTACAGGATAATTGAAGCAGCAGAAATAATTAAAATTTAATATGGTCTTAAGCCAATTTTCCGTTCAGAAGTACACGGCGCCGTCGTGTACTTTGATACGCCTTGACAATGAGGCAGATATCTGCACCGGCACGAACCAGGCGGGGCACAATTACAACGATGACAATCCTCTTGACGAACTTGACGACTAAACCGCACGAAAAATGAAACGATTCAGTTTTTTAACTTTTTTTGCGGCGGCGGTCATTGCCTCCTGTGAGATAGGTGAACCGATGAGGCCGTATGACGAAACTTCAGGGCTTCCCCAATATAATAGCAACAACGACATACCCTGGAGCACTTTTGTGTTTTCATCAGAAGATGTCGACTCCAAAACTGTCCACTCTGGCCAGACCATCCTGTGGTCGGCCGGAGACCAGATTCGAATGGGCTATACAATAAATAATAAATGGCAAGGCCGGAACGGCAACGCCACGACAAGCAGCCCTGCAAAAATGTATCAGTCCGACGGTCTTGCACAGGGCGGAGAGAGTGCCTCTTTCTCCATCTCCGGGCAATTTCCCGATTCTGGCAGCGGATCATATCATTTCTACACTGTCTATCCCGCATCGGCGGCCGAAGACGGCGACGACCTTGCCGACGCTCCGTTGATACTCCTGAATATCCCCACCGAACAGACTCCCCCGGTAACATCCTTCGATCCGGCCGCGGACCTTATGATTGGAGAATCCTCCGGGACATATCAGACTAAGCCGTCCGGAAACATTCCCATTATGTGGAACAGGAAGGTGGCCCACGGGGAAATCACTTTGACAAAATTATCTCAGTCTGGTTTTACCGCACAGGAAACAATTGAAAGTGTGACCATTACCGCCGGCAATGGAGAGTATCTTACCGGCCTGTTCCTCTATGACTTCACCGATGCAGTTAGCGGACTTGTAGCGGAAGAAGCCGTCAACAGCGTTACAGTCAAAGGTAATGGTAACAACCTTTCTATGAACAACGGCAGTCTGACCTTCTGGATCAGCATACTCCCCGTCGAAATGACAGAGATCACTGTCACGCTTGTCACTAATGCGGCCACCTACACCAAGACCTACTCCGGTATCAGCCGTACCTTCCTCGGAAACACCCACAATACTCTCACTATAGGGATGGGCTCAGCGACCAGGACCGAATACTACGAGAAAGTGACCTCCGCCCCCAGCGACTGGAGTGGTGACTACCTTATTGTATATGAGGATGGCAGTAAGGCATTTAACGGTGGGTTAACAGATATGGACTCAACGCCGAACACTATTAGTGTAACCATTTCTAATAGTAAGGTTGAGAAGACAAGCGCAACATTAGCTGCCCAGTTCACCATTTCCAGTGTCAGCGGCGGTTACTCTATAAAAGGAGCCGGCGGATACTATATTGGCCGGGGCTCCAACTCCAACGGGCTTGATTCATCCAAAAGCACAGCCTATGTAAACTCAATCTCGCTATCAAGCGGCTCAGCCGATATCATAGGAAGCGGGGGTGCTTATTTAAGATTTAACACGGCCGACGGTCAAAACAAATTCAGATACTTTAAGTCGAGCACCTACACTGGCCAACAAGCCATCCAACTCTACAAGTTGGGCGGGGCCTCCGGCGGCACGACTCCGAATCCTGATCTGGAAGCTACTGCCACG
>CADAXR010000138.1 GCA_902791945.1 uncultured Bacteroidia bacterium | reverse complement strand
GCTTCGTGTGCAATGGAAATGCGGTTGCCGGTGCGCTTGTTGATGATCTCCTCCGTGTACTCGCTCATATTCCCCTTGAGCGTGGTGAAGTCCGCCTTGGAGATGTAGTTGAAGAAGGAATTGAGGTCATCGCCCTCGTATGGCGCGTCAAAGTAGCTGCCGAAGAAGAGGATGAGCTTGTCAACCAGTTCCGGCTGCTCCAGGATGTTGCTCTTGAGGTAGTTGTTGACGATGTTGAAGAGAAAGCCGCCATCCCGGATATTCTTTCCGGCTGGATCTTGCTTTCGGAGGATAGCGTAGCCGGTGCTATGGAATGTAGTCACCGGGCACTTAATCTTCAGGGCTTTGTTAATTTTGTCCCGCAGTTCGCCCACGGCCTTGTTGGTGAAGGAAATCACCAGGATCTTCTCCGGATCGATGTGCTGACGCTCAACCAGGTACCGGACCTTCGCCGCCACAGTAGTTGTCTTTCCGGCGCCGGCACCCGCAATGACCAGCGTGTAATCCTCATCAGAGAGAACCACCTGCCGCTGTTCTGCATCCAGGCTGATAGCCGGATCAACCGACTTCAAGATGTTGTCCAGATAATCCTTCTCTGACTCCAGATGCCGCTGAATGTACGTCTGATTATGCTGCCGGATGCAATCCGCACCCGAAGCCAGATTGGCCATGTCTGCATAGTTCCGCAGGAAAGCTTCCACCTCGGTTTGCGGCACACCATTAGCTGAGCAGTAGTAGCTCAGCGTCTTGGCTGCCGTTTGATTCTGGAAGAAGTTATTTAGTTCCGAATAATCATCGAATAGTTTTTTATAGTCACTCCTGGCCAAATACTTGTCGTCTATAAGAAGAGCGTTTAGAGTCTTTGTAAACTCCACCAAAAGGGCATATTCAAGACAAGGTGAACTTATCTCAGGACAGGGCTCTTGAACCACATCCCGCGATTTGGCACGCTTGTCTAAAAAAATGCGAGACAAGAAGGACATAGTGGCGGACTGGCTAAAACACACAAATTTAGCGATATTTCTTTATAATAGAGATATCAAAGTTTAGGAGAGTGAATGAAAGAGGTAAAAACGCCTTGATTTCAGAAGGAATCGAGGCTAAAAAGAGACTTGAAGCGATGTCCTGACTGGCCGCCTTCGGCTCCTCGTTATTCGGATACTTAATCAACCCTTTGATATGCGGGTTGGTAATGTATGGTGCCTTTTGGAAGAAAGCAGAAACTGACATTCCTCCTGATTACCCTTATCGAATGCTTTTGTTTGGCGGAAGAAGACGTTGGATTCTTAGTATATTTGCCGGTGACAAAAGAGTTGTAGTTATGCGAACCGATCAAATGATATCACTTCTTCGGAGGGTGGGGAATGATTCGGAATTGAGTCTGGACAGTGAGAAGATATTAAACGCTATATTGAGGACCATTCCGAAGGAGACGCTTGCCTGGATTGCCGATCTGCTGTGGCGCAATCCTGATTGCCCGTCAAGGGTTGCCGATAAGATAGAGTGGATGTCCAAGGAGCATCCGGCCAAAGCCGAGGTCAGGAATGAGCCGATAGGGCGGCTTATCAGGTATTTTGTCGATAAGAAGAGCAAGAAGGTGGCATATGCGAGGCCCCTCCTTCGCAGTCGCTTCCCTCTGCAGAGTCATCAGGATCAGAACAGGATTCTCCGGGCTTTTCTGGCCGGGTCAAAGGGTGACTGCGAATGGGCGGCGCGGTATCTCCGCGACAGCTGGAGAAAGGAAATGGCCGGTGCCGTCTCCGACGCGTTCGAGAGGACCGGATGCCTGACGCTGGCATACGTAATTCTTCGTCATTTTCCGAATGAATACATCCTTCGGGAGCAGGACCGCCTGGAGGCAATCGCCGGTTATCAGCACGTCTGCGCCAGGATTGGCAATGAGCCATCGTTCGTGATGGATGAGTCGCGGTTGAATACCCCGGATTATTTCTATGTCATGGCCAGCCTGGGGAGGGACGTTGACGCTGGCGCACTGGAGCGGCGGTTCTATGATTATCTGTCGACGTATCCATATAACTATCAGTCTCTCTATCTCACCCCGGTTTCACTGGTGTCGATTGAGGGCGTCGGAAAGATGATACGGGCGATGGGCGTCCTGGGGATGCAGGATGCCCTGGCCCAGTTGGTTTATTTTATGGACAGGGTGATGGGGGCGGTCGAGAATGTCCCGGAGGACGAGGACCATCAAAGATGGCCGACGTTCGTGGCTTGCTTGAAACGGGAAATCAATCCATCCCTGCCCTTCGATATTTTTGCGGAGGAGCAGCTAAGGTACAGGAAGGAAACTGCCCTGCTGGATTACACTCTTTCGTCTCCGTCGGAGGATTGGTGATCTTTCAGCGCCGCGATCTCTTCGGGGGAGAGGCCGGTGTACTTCGACACGATTGAAGGATTGATCCCATCAGCCAGCATCGCTCTGGCGATCTCGACGCTACGTTGGGCCGAGCCCTCCTCGCGGGCGTAATCAATCTGGGCGTATTTGTCTATCCAGGTCTCCATAACGTTTTTATCGAAATATTTGCGTTGTTTCACTGTCATGTTTGCGAGCGTGAATGCTTCGAAGAGTTGGTTCACCAGAATTTCCTCGCGAAGAGCCTGCGGAACTTCCTTGTACTCCTGCATGTAACGCATCGCGCAGGCAATCTTCTGCAGACGGGTCTCGCACTTGCTTTCCTCACCTACCTTATACGGCAGACGGCCAAGCTCAAAAAAGACGAAGTGGAGCGCATTTGTCAGTTGCTCACCTTCATAGTCATCCCTTATGGAATAACGGCTCACAAGGCCGTCCTCGAGCACAGCCGTTTCGTGCGGAAGCACGAAATTGGTGATGCTGACCATATATACCGGGAGCAGCGAATAATCCACCTGCTGCTTCCTTCTAACCAGCCGCCCCACCAACTGCCTTACCGGCGACCCGAAGCGCGAAACAATTTGCTCGCGAATCGGGTACGTTGCGTACACCAGCATCCTGTCTGCAAAGAACTTCTGTCCGTGAGCTTGCATCTCCACGACGAACCGCTCACCCGCATCTGATTCGCAATACACGTCAAAAATAGTTGTTTTGTCCTGAAAAACAAAACCATGTCGCTCTTTGTCAAGATATTTGAGATTGACGATGTGTTTGTCGGGGATCAGGACATTGAGCAACTCGATAAGAATTGGCTTGTTGGACTCCTCCGTGAGGATAAGTTTGAAGACCTTGTCATTGGTGATGGGAGCAAAGCGCTGCCCGGGCGATGAAGTTGACCGTTTCATAAGAAAGTATTTTTAAGATTTGCTCCTTATGAAGCGGCCGGGCGAAATGGCTTCCGTAGGGGCAAATAAACGACAGAAATCCCCGGCTGGGAGCAAAGAAAGGGCAAATTTTCTTACATCAGTATAAAAAACAAAAAAAGTTTTCAGGGGTAGTTGAAATTTTTTTAGGGGTAGATAAAATTTATAAATCTTTGTTCGCTCCTGACGCGGTCAGCCGTGGAAACGAAAAAGAATTAGTATATTCGTGGTTGGAAAAATCAGTCGGAGATGAAGAAGATTAAGGGATACAATATCCTGGGGATAGTTCTGGCGCTGCTGCTGGTGTTTGTTGTCGCCGGCGTACATGCGCTGCGCGACCTGCGGAGGCTGAGCCGCGACTCCGAGGCTTTGGCGGAGCTGGAGCTCGGGTATGTAAACCTGACCCTGAACGAGGCGATGAACGACATCCGGCAGACGGTG
>CADAXR010000137.1 GCA_902791945.1 uncultured Bacteroidia bacterium | reverse complement strand
GCATAGTCGTCACGCTCCGCAGCCTTGTCGATAAGGGTTCGGGAGACGGGCAGTTCCGGGATGAACGGAAGTCCGATGCCGAGGTGGATCTTGACCTTCTCGTTGAGACGGATGTCGGCTTCCGTAAAGGCTATGTATTTAAGGTATAGTTCTTCAAGTTCATCATCGGTCTTCACTCCCCCGTCCTTGAAAGAGGAATAGATCTGGGATATATGAGGGGGTTTGACATAGCCGGAGCCTGTCCCCGTGGTGATAAGGTCATACGAACGGACGCCGAAAAGGGCGGCGCTGCCGCCTTCCGGGAGAGGCAGCATGCCTTTGTTCTCAAGGAGGACCGATCCCTCGGCGGCCACTTTCCGGGCCGCTTCGGCGCCTGGGGCCAGATCCGGGTGGCCTGGCTCACGCGGCGTCCCGGCACGTCCGGCGAGGCGCAGGAGGCGCTCCACCGCCTTGTCGAGGTCTTCCTCGGCGAGAGTCCCGTTGTGTACGGCCGCGACAATTTCATCAATCTGACGTTGCCGGCCGGGCATAAGCAGGTCGTTGCCTGCGTGGATCTGGGCGGCGGTATCGTGATCCACTATGCTCCAGTCGGTCATCACCACTCCGTCGAAGCCCCACTCATCCCTGAGCAGTCCGGTGAGGATCCCGTACTGCTCCTGGGCCGGAGTGCCGTTGACCTGGTTGTACGACGACATCATGGCCCACGGCCCGGACTCGCGGACGCATATCTCAAAACATTTGAGGTAGATCTCCCTGAAAGCGCGCTCGTCCACACGGGCGTCGACGCTACCGCGGTTGGTCTCCTGGTTGTTGCAGGTAAAATGCTTGGGGCAGGCGGCTACACCTTTGTCCTGCAGGCCCCTGACATAGGCGGCGGCCAGCTTTCCGGCGAGAACAGGGTCTTCGGAAAAATACTCGAAATTACGCCCGCAGAGCGGATTGCGCATGATATTTACCCCGGGGGCCAGCATCACGCCGACGCCGTAGCCGAAGGCCTCATAGCCTACCGCCTCCCCCGCTTCCTTTGCAAGCGGGACGTCCCAGGTCGATGCAAGGACATTGTTGTCCGGGAAAGCCGTCGAGCGCTCGGGGGCCGTGCGGCTCATACGGACACCGGCGGTCCCGTCCGCGAGGATAAGGGACGGCAGGCCGCATCCGGGGACCGGGGCGGTCCTTCCCGCCATTCCGTTGTTGGTCGGGGGAAAAAGTTTTCTCTGAAGTCCTACTACGGCCCTTGCCTTCTCCTCAAGCGTCAGGGACTTCGCCTGAGGATAATCCCCGGCGAAAAGGCTGAGCGGCAGGAGGAGAAATATGACGGACAAGAAACGTTTCATCATATATTATTACACCAAATCGGGGATTATCCCTAAAAATGTGTATAATTACAAAAACAAGTTTTTATGTCTTTCAGGAAACTATGGGCCCTGGTAATCCTCCTTTCCGTCACGGCTTTCAGCCTGTGGGCGCAGGGAATCAGTGTGCAATACCAGAATGCCAAGCTCAGCACGGTCCTCTCAGACATCCAGAGCAAGACCGGCTACCACTTCGTCTACAGCAATTCCCTCGTGGATGTCAACACCCCCGTAACCGTCCAGGTCAGCGGAGAAATCAGGCAGGTGCTTGACGCCGTGTTCGCTTCGGCAAAGATTGAATACAAGATTCTGGACCGGCAAATTATCCTTACCCCGGCCAAGACCGAGCCCAAGTCCCCACAGAAGGTGACGGTTTCCGGTGTGATAACGGATGAATCAGGAGCGCCCCTTCCGGGCGTTTTTGTTTCCGAACAGGGGACGTCCAACGCCTCCTCTTCGGACTCTGACGGCCGCTACACCCTGACAGTAGCGCCAAAATCGACGCTGGTCTTCTCCAGCATAGGTTTCGCCGATGCCGAGCAGGCAGTTCCCCCAACGGGAGGGACCATAAATGTTCAGATGTCCTCGGACATAAACTATCTGGACGAAGTCGTGGTCGTAGGTTACGGAGTGCAGAAAAGGGCGAACCTGACCGGCGCGGTCTCCTCCATCAATTTCAGCGAAGGTCTTGAGACCAGGCCGATTACGTCAACTTCATCGGCCCTCGGCGGTCTCGCCCCGGGCCTTGCCGTAACCCAGACCTCCGGCCAGCCCGGCGAGGACAGCGCCACCCTACGCATCCGCGGCAACACGACCCTCAACTCCAACGGTCCTCTCGTCCTCGTCGACGGCATCGAGTACGGCATGGACAACATTAACCCGCAGGACATCGAGACCATCACCGTCCTGAAGGACGCTTCCTCGACCGCCATCTACGGCAGCCGTGCCGCCAACGGCGTCATCCTTATCACGACAAAGAGCGGTTCCGCCGGCAAGATCCACATCTCCTACAGCAACAACTTCACCCTCCAGATGCCTTACCTCGGCAAGCTCGAATACGTGACCGACTACGCCGAGTCGATGCGTCTTTGCAACGAAGGTGCGGAGAACATCGGCATCACCCACCAGTATTCCGACCAGACCATCGCGCTCTGGGAGAACGCCAAGAAGGATCCTGACGGCCTCAATGCCTATGGCGTCAAAAACAGTATTGCCTACCCCAACACCGACTGGTTCAAGGAAGTGTTCCACAACGGATTCATGCACAGCCACAACCTTTCCCTCTCCGGCGGCACCGAGAAGGTCAAGGCCTACGCTTCCCTCGGCTTTATGGACAACAAGGGTGTGATGAGCCACCACGGGATGAGCAGCGGCTACCGCAAGATAGACATCCGCACCAACATCGAGGTTAAGTTCACCAACTGGCTGAAGGCCGGCGCAAAGGTCTTCGGCGAGCGTCAGGACTACGGTATGATGGACCTCTCCTCCGGCTTCCAGTACCTGAAGATGGTCGTCCCGGGTATGTATCCCGGCGAGCCGGACAAGTGGGGCTACATCGCGACCGACGAGGAGAACCCCAACGCCAACAACATCTTCAAGAATATGGCCTCGCGTGACGGTAAAAAATTCTACTACAGGGCATCCGCGACCGCATTCCTGAACATTCAGCTCTACAAGGGCCTCACCCTCGAGCTGACGGCGAACCACAACCTGAGTTATATGAACGAGCACATGTACTCGATGTCGACCAGGGTGTGGAACTATGTCGCCGACTCCGTCCAGAGCGAGTCCTCCCTTGCGACTGCGTGGAACCGCAACAGCGTCTCGTCCAGCTTCCGCACCAACGGCGAAGCCCTTCTCCGCTACAACGGCACCTTCGGTAAGCACGAAGTCGGCGCCCTTGCCGGCTACTCCATAAATTATCACATCGCCCCGTGGCACAACGTCGAGAAGCAGGGCAAGAGCGACTGGGCTATAACGGAGATGTCGGCATACACCAATCTCGTCAGCTCCGACAGCGGCAATTCGGAGTGGGGTCTGATGTCGGGGTTCGGCAGAGTCAACTATGCCTACGACGAGAGGTACCTTTTCGAGGCCAACCTCCGTTACGACGGATCCTCCCGCTTCGCTCCGGAGTCGCGCTGGGGTCTTTTCCCCTCCTTCTCCGCCGGCTGGAACATAAGCAGGGAGCCGTGGATGAAGGGCGCTTCCTCCTGGCTCGATAACCTTAAGCTCCGCGCCTCGTGGGGTATCACCGGTAACAACAATTCCGGCAACTACGCCTGGCAGAGCACCTTCGCATCAGTCGACGTGGTCTCCGGAGGAGAGGACGTCTCCGGCCTCATAATGACCGCGCTGGGAAACCGCAACCTCGAGTGGGAGACGACCAAGACCGGGGACATCGGTCTTGACTTCGGCTTCTTCGGCAACCGCCTGACCGGCGAGATCGACGGCTA
>CADAXR010000136.1 GCA_902791945.1 uncultured Bacteroidia bacterium | reverse complement strand
TCCCAAAAACTTTGCAAATCCGAAAAAACTCCCTACCTTTGCAATCCCAAACCGGTACACCGGACGGGAAAAACGGGGTATTAGCTCAGTTGGTAGAGCGTTTGAATGGGGGAAAAACGGGGTATTAGCTCAGTTGGTAGAGCGTTTGAATGGCATTCAAAAGGTCAGGAGTTCGATTCTCCTATGCTCCACAAAAATCCCTCTCAGAGTAGTCTGAGGGGGATTTTTCGTATTTTATATCCCAAATAATATCCCATTTTTACATAGTATCCAGCGAAAAACGATACTCGCAGTCAGGCATAGTTTCTAGAAGAATTTCCTCGGCTTGTCCCGTCATTAGCAAAAGAACTGGAAATAACAGCCCGGACAGGCCTAACGATAAGAAAGCGGCAAGGTCATTTCAAATGAGAGTCCCCCTTCCGGGCGTAGGCTGGCCTTGATCTCCCCACCGTGGAAACCGACTGCATTCCTGACGACGGAAAGGCCGAGTCCGCTGCCGGTATCCACATTCCAATCCGTGCCGGTCATCCCCGGAATCCGGAAAAAACGCTCGAATATCTTGTCCAGCATTTCCGGAGGAACGCCCACGCCGGTATCGTAGTAGAAGCATCTGCCAGGCTTAGCTTCGACGTGGATCTCCGTTCCCTCGCCCGCGTATTTGTAACTGTTCTCCACCAGATTCCTGAATACGGCATACATCAGACTCGGACTGCCGTTCATATGCAAATTCTCCGGGACGCTATTCTCAACCGTCATCCCGCGCGAAGAGATCTTTTCGGCGAATTCATCCAGGACGCTGTCGACGATTTCCTTCAGGGCGAACCGTTCGACCTTGATCATCTCCGGGGATTCCTCGATCTTGGTGACCAGTCCGATGTCCCGCAGCAGATCCGACAGACGGAGCGTCTGCAGATAAGCCCGCTGGGTAAACAGCTCGCGCCGCTCATCATCCATATCTTGGAAGTCGGTGAGCGCTTCCAGATAACCGCGCAGGCTGCTGACGGGGGTCCGCAGTTCGTGGGCAATGTTGTGCGTCATTTCCCGTTTCAGGCGCTGATTGTTGCGGCGTTCGCTTTCAACGGCATTCAGCGCGTCCTCCAGAGATTTGTAGCCCCGCAGCATCGAATGTCCGATCAGGGCCAGGAATATCAGAAGCAGAATAACCCCTACAACGACGAATATGGTATCCGACCTCAAAAAATGCTTCAGGTCAACCTCATACGGGACCGCCACGCGGATGATCCGGTCTCCATCCATCTTGGTC
The DNA here is from genome assembly GCA_902791945.1 of uncultured Bacteroidia bacterium. Lineage (GTDB taxonomy): Bacteria > Bacteroidota > Bacteroidia > Bacteroidales > UBA932 > Cryptobacteroides. The sequence continues at coordinate 2,681 of CADAXR010000136.1, read as the reverse complement.
AGATAGCAATAGTCGCGACCTTCCGTCTCAGAATGCCGGATGGCCCAGCCCGGACGGTCTTCCCGGCACTCGAGGAATTCAGGCCGTTTGCTGTGGTCGGTCGACAGATCGGGTTCATCGGAATCATACAGGACACCCCCCTCTTTTGACAGGAGCGTGACGCGGACCTCTTCGTTGAACGAGACTTCGGGACCGAAGATGGCAATCCGGTCCGCGTATCCTTCCAGACGCGATTGAAGGACCAGTTTCTTATAATTCCGCTCGCTGTGCATTGTATAGACGGAGGCGGCCAATGAGAAAACGCCGACTACGACCGCCATATACAACAGCAGCTGCTGCAGGTAAGATTTGTTACTGCTCATGTTTCAAACTATAACCAAAACCTACGCGGCTGACCAGCAAGCCTTTGTGGTCGGCCAGTTTCGATCGGATATGCGCGATGTGGACATCCACGGTCCGGTCAATGACAAATGGCGCATCCAGCCAAAGCGCCTTGATGATCTGGCTGCGAGTGAAAAATGTCCCCTGATTCCGGATCAGGAACGCCAGGATCTCATAGTCCTTTCTTGAAAACAGCACCTCATTGCCTTCGAGGAAGACTTTCTCCGCATCCAGATCGACCGACAGGGGTCCGCAATGGACCAATCCAGTGCAACTTGACGCGGAGCGTTTCAGGACCGCTCCGATGCGCGCTAACAGTTCCGCCGTCGAGAACGGTTTCGCAACGTAATCGTCACCCCCGGAAGCGAAGCCGGAAAGGAGGTCTTCCTCCGAAGACCGGGCGGTCAAGAAGATAATGGGTATCTTACATCCTTTTTCCCGGAGGACCCCGGCCAGTTCATATCCGGACATCCCCGGGAGCATTACGTCCAGCAGGATAAGCCGGATCCTGTCGTTCATCATTTCCAACCCATTCTCGGCACTCTCCGCTTCATAGGTCTTGTAGCCGGCCCGTTCGAGACTGAACTTCAGGATCTCCCGAAGGTCGGCGTCATCTTCTATAATCATGATTTCTTCCATAATGGCAAAGTTACATTTTTATGAGGCCGTTACCAACGGCTTAACAGAAACTTAACCGCCGTTTAATAGACGCTTAACAGCGTCTGTTTTTCTTTGCAGCGGTTAAATACAGAAACAATGGAAATGAATAAGACTGAAAACAGGGTGACTAAAGCGGAGAAAATCTGGCGAATCTATAACTGGATAAGGTTTATCTTGTTCATAATCTTCATCCTGTTCTTGGTCATCGGATTGAACAGGGCGTCTTAGTTTAATATCAATCGAAACAGAATGACACAGTTTATTTTTGGCGGGATCATCGTATTCCTATGCGTACTTGCCATATTCGATCTCGTCGTTGGTGTGAGCAACGACGCCGTCAATTTCATCAACTCGGCCATCGGTGCGAAAGCCGCACGTTTCAAAACGATCATCGCGGTCGCGGCCACCGGCGTTTTCGCCGGTGCCGCCCTGTCCAACGGAATGATGGATGTAGCCCGCCACGGCATATTCGCCCCACAGTATTTCAGTTTCTACGAAGTTATCTGCATTTTCCTGGCCGTGATGGTCACAGACGTGATTCTTCTCGACATTTTCAATTCCCTCGGGATGCCGACGTCCACCACCGTTTCTTTGGTGTTCGAGATGCTGGGAGGCGCACTCGCCCTATCACTGGTAAAGATGGTCCGGGAAGACGGCCCCGGCCTGGGAGAGCTTCTGAATACGGACAAGGCCCTGAGCGTAATCGCCGCCATCTTCCTGTCCGTCGCCGTAGCCTTCATTACGGGCATGCTGGTGATGTGGATATCCCGGCTTGTATTCACCTTCGTCAAACCCCGGAACGGATCCCTGAAAACCATCTTGTTCGGCGGAGTCTGCGCCACGGCCATCGTTTGGTTCCTGCTTATCAACGGACTCAAGGGCTCGGTCTTTATGACGCCGGATATCAAGGAGTTCATCAGTGAGAACACCTGTATGCTCCTGGCCATCGGCTTTGCGGCGATGACCGCCCTGATAACGATACTGGCCTTTTTCAAGGTCAACATTCTCAAGACGGTTGTCCTGATGGGAACCTTCGCGCTTGCAATGGCTTTCGCAGGAAACGACCTCGTAAATTTCGTGGGTGTCCCGCTCACAGGGCTCGACGCGTTCCTCGATTTCTCGGCCAACGGGAACGGCGATCCCGATGCCTTTATGATGACATCCCTGCAGGAAAGCGCCCATACCCCGGTCGTCTTCCTGCTGCTCTCCGGGGCTGTTATGGTCCTGACCCTGATCCGTTCAAAGAAAGCCCAAAACGTCGTCAAGACCAGTGTAGACCTGTCCCGGCAGGATGAGGGAGATGAAATGTTCGGCTCCTCCTCGGTGGCCAGAAGACTAGTCCACACCTCCCTGCGCATCTCGGCTTTCCTGGACAGCCTGGTTCCCGCAAAAGTGAAGGCTGCCATCGGGAAGCGTTTCAACCAGGACGGGACCGCCCTCGAAGAGGGAGCTGCCTTCGATATGGTCCGAGCCTCCGTCAATCTCGTCCTCGCAGGTCTTCTCGTCGCATTGGGTACCTCCTACAAGCTGCCGCTGTCAACCACGTATGTAACCTTTATGGTAGCGATGGGCGCCTCCCTGGCCGACAGGGCCTGGACCCGGGACAGCGCGGTCTTCAGGATCACCGGCGTACTCTCCGT
>CADAXR010000135.1 GCA_902791945.1 uncultured Bacteroidia bacterium | reverse complement strand
GCGGTGAAGCTGGCGGTCATCATGAACCTGTTCATCCAGATGTTCCGCTACGCCGCCGAGCCGTTCTTCTTCCAGAGGGCCCGCGACAAAGGATCGGAGGTCCTTTACGCGCAGGTGCTGGGGTACTTTACCGCATTCTGCGGTCTCGTCCTTCTCGGGGTGGTGGGATATATCGATATAATCTCGCTCTTCCTCGGCCGCGACTTCCGTGTCGGCATCGGTGTCGTGCCTGTAATGCTCCTCAGCTATATGCTCCTCGGGATGCTCTTCAACGTCTCTATGTGGTACAAGCTCTCGGGCAAGACCCATATGGCCATCTGGATCACCCTCGCGGGTCTTGCCGTCACGATCGTGGTCAACATAGTCTTCATGCCCCGGTACTCCTACTGGGCATCGGCTTTCGCCCACCTTTCGAGCTACGTCGTGATGTTCATCCTCTGCGCCGTACTTGGGGCGAAGTATTACCCCATCCCTTATAAATGGGGCCAGATACTGCTGATATTCGTGCTGCTGGGCGTAGGGTATGGCCTGATGGCGGCCGTCAATGCCTTTGTCGCCCCCGGCAGCGGCTCCAGCCTCTCTTCGGGCGACACCTGGCTCCGCATGGGCCTCAACACCGTCGTTATCCTCGCCTACCTGGCCTCCTGCTGGCTGCTCTTCCGCCGCTCCCTTCGGCCCTCCGCCTCCCGCTGAGCCCTCCGCCTGCTGAGCCTCCGCCTCCTAAGCTACCTTCCTGTTGAGCCTCTGCCTCCCGCTGAGCCCTCCGCCTGCTGAGCCGCCGCCTCCTAAGCCATCTGCCTGCTGAGCCTCCGCCTCCTAAGCCCTCCGCCTGTTGAGCCTTTGCCTGCTGAGCCTCCGCCTCCTAAGCCATCTGCCTGCTGAGCCTCTGCTTGCGGCACCCTCCGCTTCCCGGCGCGCCGATGAGTGCTCCTAATGGGAATTTTTCCGCCCCATTAGGATCAAAAACGGCCCTTTTTGCTCCCAATGGGCCACTTTTTTCCCCCATTAGGCACGGCACAACGGGCGGCGGCCGCTTATTCGGCGGCGGGAATGATGTGGAGAACGAGGTATTCGGAGCGGGTGCCGATGCGGATTTTCGGGCCCCAGATGCCCATGCCGGAGGAGATGTAGTACTGCGTGCCGCCACGGGTGAGGTGTCCCCATGATTTCTCGAAAATGGCGTCCGAGACCCACGACAGGGGCCAGACCTGCCCCCGGTGCGTGTGACCGCTGAACTGAAAGTCCACTCCGGCCTTCTCCGCTTCGCTGAGATCCGCCGGCTGGTGGTCCAGTAGCAGCGTAAACGGCGTCGCCGTGCCGTCTGCCGCTATCTGCTCGTTCCCAGCGTCTGGTGCCGTGGTCTGAGCTTCCTGCCCAGCCGGCTTGGCGCCTGGGAGCAGGGCGGCGAGCGGTAGGCGCTGGCGGTTGCCGAGATCGTCGCGGCCTGCTATGCGGACGCCCTTGTTGCGCGACGGAATCCCGCAGGAGGGTGATTCCGGCGTCGGCATAGAAGCGTTCCGCTCCGAGGATGTCTCCGTAGAATTCGTGATTTCCGGTCACGGCGAAGGCGGGGGCCTTCAGGCGGCGGAACTCTTCCGCGCAGCCGCTTTCGACGACCGGCCGGAGGCGCATGTCTATGATGTCTCCCCCGAAAAGAACAAGATCCGGTTCGGCTGCGTTGATGAGGTCTATCCAGCGGGCGAGTTCGGCCCTGCGGTTGGTGTAGCCAATGTGGAGATCGCTTGCTAGGACGACCGTAAGGGGCTTCTCAAGCGGCTTGGCGGTCTGGACCGTAAGGTCCTCGCGGTATTTGTGCCGGTAGTGCAGCCCTCCGGCGGCGAGGATGACAGTCACGGTCCCCAGCACTGCGGCGAGCCCGGTCAGATTGTCGCGGAGGCATCCCTTCGGAAGGATACGGCAGACAGACGCAATATCGGCTACGGCGAACACCAGGAGCAGATACAGGAATGCTATCATCCACGGCATTCCGGCCTCCTGCATCGCCACTGCAACGGGTACGGGCACTTTCTCGCTTAGCCCCAAGCTGGCGAACGACAGCGCCATCCAGAGGACAAATAATCCCGCCACGGTGCATTTCACCGGCCACCCGCCCGGCGCAATGCGCCAGAGGTGCCAGGTGACATACACTACGCAGGCCAGAAGTCCCGCCAGTACCAGAGGAAACATTTTCATACGGACCACAATATAAGAATTTTCCGTATCTTCGTACGGCTAAACTGCACACAATATGATACTCACCACCACACCCACTGTCGAAGGACACCCCATCCGTGAATATAAAGGAGTCGTTTTCGGCGAAGTCATTGCCGGCGTCAATTTCATACGAGACATCGGAGCCAGCATCCGCAACATCATCGGCGGCCGCAGCGTCTCCTACGAAGAGGAACTCATCAATGCCCGCAACCAGGCGATGAACGAGATGTCCACGCGCGCCGTCCAGCTCGGTGCCGACGCCGTGGTCGGCATCGACATCGACTACGAGGTCCTCGGCGAGAACAACGGCATGCTAATGGTCACCGCCTCCGGCACCGCCGTCAAGCTCGACTAGCCTCCGGCAGCAGTCAAGCAGGCCGGGCGGCTAGTACAGCAGCAGGCCAAGAGCGGCGGCGGAGAGGATGATCAGGATGGGGTTGATCTTGCGCCACCAAGATGCGATGAAGGCGGCGGCGAGCAGTACCCAGCTCCGCCAGTCGGGGAAATTCTCCCGAACGATGGAAACGGACGGGATCCGGCCGAACCAGGCAGCCAGCCCTTCCGCTGGCGTGCCCGCCGTCCAGGTGGTCTTCACCATAAGGACGAGGGCGGCGGCGCCGATGAGACCGGCGACGCAGGGCTTGAGGAAGTCCATCGTGCCGGCGTAGAGGGTCGAGCTGCGGAACCGTGTGTAGAACTTCACTATCAGAAGCATAATGATGACCGATGGCAGGATGAGGGCAAGGGTCGCTCCCAGCGAGCCGCAGACGCCGAGAAGGTGGCTGCCTGTCGCCTGGAACAGGACGTCGTAGCCTACATATGTCGCGGCATTGATGCCTATCGGGCCCGGCGTCATCTGCGAGACCGCGACGATGTCCGTGAACGTGCTCTCGGAAATCCACCCGTGCGCCACCACGACCTCGTTTTGGATCAGCGACAGCATCGCGTACCCGCCGCCAATCGTGAACGCCCCGATCACAAAGAACGTCCACATGAGCTGCAGTATGAGCAATGTCACCGTCATGCGCCGCCCTCCTTGCTGGTGAGATTTCTCCGCCCGGTCGAGATGGCTCCCTTCTTCTCCCGAAGCCGGGTGACGCTGACGCCGAGGACGGCGACGCATAAAATGATGTAGATCGGCGACACGGAGAGGAACGCCACGAGGGCGAGCGACGCTACCGCGATCGCCCACGCCCACCACTTCTTGCAACTCTTTCTCGCCATATCCACCATCGGGACGAGGATGAGGGCGATGACCGCGGGGCGTATGCCCTGGAAGGCCCTCGCGACCCACGGGTTATCCTTGAACGCCGTGAAGAACATAGCGATGGCAAGGATTATCAGGAACGACGGCAGGATGGATCCGAGCGTCGCGACGATGCTGCCCTTGATCCCCCGGAGCTTATGCCCGGCGAATATGGATATATTTACCGCCATTACCCCGGGCGCGCTCTGCGAGAGCGCCACGACGTCCGGCAGCTCCTCCTCGGAGATCCAGCCGCGGCGCGACATTTCGTCGCGTATCAGCGGGATCATCGCGTATCCCCCGCCGATAGTGAACGCCCCGATCTTGGCGAACACCGCGAATATTCTCCAAAGCGGCACCTTGTTCATACGGCTACAAATTTACGCAGATTTAATTTGCCGAAGGAATATTTTTTCGTATACTTGCGAAAGTAGGTGTATTTTACAATCAATCAGCCATGAAGAAAATTCTGTTCCTCATCGCGGCCGCCGCCGTGCTACTAGTCGCTTGTGACAAAGAAAACAAGAGCAAGTCGAAAACCCCTGAAGAGGTCGTGCCCACAGGAATATCGCTGGACTACGACCGCGCCATCATAAGTTTTGACCGTAGGTTCCCCCTCACCGCCACTCTTCAGCCCGCCGGCGTCGAGGCGGAGATTACCTGGCGCTCGGAAAACCCCGAGGTCGCCACTGTTATAGACGGAGTCGTGATACCTCAATATGTCGGGATGGCAAAGATCGTCGCCGAAGTCAATGAGGAGATTTCCGCTTCCTGCAACATCATCGTCTGCGCGTTTACCTTTGACACTTCCAATATGGAGGTCGCGGTTGACCGGAGCCTGCCCCTCTCTCTGAGCATTTCCCCGGAACAACTGGACCTCGGAGAAATCACCTGGACCTCCGATCACCCTGAGATCGCCACCGTCGAAAACGGGGTCGTCATCGGCAAGGGCATCGGAGCCGCGGTCATAACCGCGACCGCCGGCGCCAATCTGAAGTCGGTCTGCAATGTCAACGTCTATCACATCATATATGAAGAGGGATTTGAGGACAAAGATGAATTCGAGTCCCGGTGGACCAACGTTGACGCCGACGGCGACGGATTCAAATGGAAGCATTTCGACAACACCGGCCTGGAGACGGGGAGGCTGCTCACTCATTCAGGCGAGTGTTTGGTCTACAGCGAATCTTTTAATAATGGTGCCGAAAATGAACCTGGCATAATCCTGACCCCTGACAACTGGTTGTTCTCCCCGTCGATAAATCTATCGAACGGCACCAACTTCCTCAGCTACTGGGTTGCACCGCAGGACAATTACTACCCTAACGACAAATATGCCGTCTATGTAGCCTCCAATACTACGCCGGGAGAACATTATATGTTGTTTCAGGAGACCCTTGTTGCAAATGGCACGACCCTCGCCGGGGAGTATTTCCACCGCGTTCTGGCCATCCCTGACAATTTTAAGGGCCAGAGCGTCCACATCGCCTTCCGTCACTACGACAGCAGGGATATTTATGTAATGAAAATCGACGACGTGTCCGTCGTGGAGGGCAATTTGACCCCCGAGCCGACCCCGCCGGAGCCGACAATGACAAGGGTTTACGACGGCTCCAAATCCCTGCGAAAAATTGTCCGCTGACAGTTTTTTGAAAAAAGTGTTAATTTTTTTTGGCGGGGAAAGAAAAATTACTACCTTTGCAGTCCCGTTTTCGACGGGATAGTTTTTTGACAATATTGAAAGACTTAAGTACAAGGAAAAGTAGCACACTTTTTAAAAGCAAAGCGCGTCAGTTTCTTTTATGGAAACAGGGTCTTGGATCAGGCTTAGTGATATAAAAAAA
>CADAXR010000134.1 GCA_902791945.1 uncultured Bacteroidia bacterium | reverse complement strand
TCGGCGAGCTGCTCTTCGGTGTGGCCGTCGGCGCTGAGGACGAGGTCGTAGTTGCGGGCGTCGTAGCGGCTCACGCCGGCGCAGCGGTTGATATAGTTTTCACGGGACTTGTCAAGGTCCTTGATGAGGGCCACGGCGCTTTCTTCGGAAAGCCCCTGCTTTTTTGATATCCTTTCGATGCGGTAGGGCATGGAGGCCGTGATGAGGACGTTCAACTTGTTCGGGTGATCCTTGAATACGAAAAAGCCGAGGCGGCCTGCGATGACGCAGGGGCCGAATTCGGCGAACCCCTTGAGGATCTCCACTTCCGCCTTGAAGATGTCGTTCGTCGTGACGTCCATCCTGAATTCCTGGGTGTATCTCGGGTTGATGCCCAGTATCTTCGCCGAGGGGACGGGGGATATCTGGCTGATCATGTCCGCCAGCCAGTTTTTCTTTTCACCCTTGAGCTTTTCTATCGCGGACTTGCTGAGGTCGAACTTCTTTTCGAGGGATTCGACGAGAAGCTTGTCGTAGTAGTGGACATTCAGTTTTTGGGCGAGGATCGCGCCTACGGTGTGTCCGCCGGAGCCTGCCTCGCGGCTGATCGTGATGACAAAGGGTTCTTTAGTGTTCATGTGACATGAGTTGATTTGCTATGCAAAAATAATTTTTTGCGCCGAGGTTTACAAAAAGATTTCGTTAAATTTGTCCGCGGAGCGTCTTTATGAAAACCGGCATTGAAATATTTATGTTCGTGGCACTTCTTGGCGCCGTGTCCAACACGGGGTGCAAGAAGGATAATCCCGCCTCTCCCAGGCCGGAGCCGGAGCCGGACCCCGTGCCGGTCGTGGTGGACGACCCTGTCACCGTGGAATACCTGCTGCCCCTCATAGAAACCACTGACATCCACGGACACGTCGTTGAAAATGAAGACGGGACGGTCCACTACCGTATGGCCTACATAGCCGACAAGGCCAACGACATCCGCACAGTGGACGGCCGCGTCGAAAAGGACCGTCTCCTGCTCCTTGACGGAGGGGACCTTTACCAGGGGGCGCCCGTCTCCAACCTTCTCGACGGCTGGCCCGTTTACGTCTCGATGGACAGGATGGGATACGACGCCGTGGCTCTCGGAAACCACGAGTTCGACTGGGGCTTTGACAACGTGGTTGATCCCGATGCGACCCTGCCGGACTATGAAAGAGGCGGAGAAAACTGGGTCAACGAAGTGCCGGTGCTATGTGCCAACATCTATCTGAACGGCGAGGGGGTGAGCGCCACCGACGACTATGTAATCGTCGAAAAGACCGCCGTGAGTTCCGCGGGGAAGACTGCGACCGTCAGGATAGGAGTCATAGGTTTTGCCGTCAACTACGCCAGCAGCATCATGTCGTCCAGATTTACCGACGCCGGTTATACTATATGGGAGAACTACTCGCTGGCTAACGACATTGCCCGGGACCTTGAGTCCTCCGGGCAGTGTGACGCGACTGTCCTCCTTATCCACGGCGCGGCAGACAGGGCGGCCGGGAGCCTCGGCTCCTCCAGCGCCATCGACCTCGTCCTGGGCGGGCACACCCACACGACGATGTCCGGCAAGACCGTCTCCGGCCTTTCCTACCTTCAGGGAGGCCGTTACGGCGAGCACTACGCCTATGGTGAACTGAAATTCAATGTGAATGAGACTTCCGGCGAGGTCTCGTTTGCCGGCGTCGTCAATCAGAAGGTCCTCCCCGTGGATTCTTACAGGGACCTGCACACCACTCCAAGTCAGAATGCAAACAATCTCGACGCGGAGATCCTCGCCGTGTCGGACGAGGCCCTTGAGGCCACCGCGACTCAGATGAACGACGTCATCGGCTACATCACGGTCGGCGCCACGTCGTATTATATCAACGGCAGCGGCGAGCGTGCAGCCGTAGTGTCCAACTGGATGTGCGACATCCTCCGCCGCATAGGGGAAGCCGACGTCGCCTTCGTCAACAGCGGCGGCATCAGGACCTATTTCTCCCTCGGCGGCCAGTCCCGGCGGAACATCACGGCGGCAGACGTCTACGAGCTGTTCCCCTTCAGCAATCTGGTCTATGTCTACGACATCCCCTACAGGGACCTCCTGCAGGTGTTCGAGTATTCTTTGACCTCCCAGGGGCAGATACTGTTTTCCAGGATGACTGGGCTCGACTGCCGCTACAGCGGCTCTTCCGTCGTTTCGCTCGAAAAAGACGGGACAGTTATCTATGAGCACGGGCAGTGGGCCGACGGCTGGGAGTACCGCTCCGCAGTCCTCGCCGTGAGCGAATACGTCGCAACGACTCAGCGTCGCGACAGCGCGACAGGATTAAGCAATCCGCTCCTTGGATGGAACTCCGACCAGCGCCTCGTCTCCAACAATCTCGTGGACAACGAGAACGCCGTCCGAGTGCTGCGTGAAGAAGCATCAGCCTCCGGCGGCCACCTTTTCATCGACACCTCCCCCCACTTCCTCCTCGTCCAGTAGCCCGGTCTGGCGCCCTTAGTGCTTCAACGGTACTCGGAGGAACGCTGCAATCTGTTCCGGAGTCGCTTCCGTCCGCCCCATCAGACGGAAAAGAAGGTCGGATTTGACGCTGTCCGGCAGCGCAAGTACGTCATGAATGTCATTTAGCTTAAGTTCCTTCATAAGTATGGCGGCAATGCGCGCGTAACACGCGTCAGACTTTCCTGTAAAGACCTCGTTGATGTCATACTCACTTCCGGTGGTCGCGTGCATTGCTATCAGCATTTCGTTGTAGCTTCCGAAGTAACGGATAGCCTCTGGATAGTCGATGATGTTGTATTCTGTCACAATGAAATCGATAAGCTGATTCCTTTCTTCGTTGTTGAGAGGGAGAAAGAGCCTTTGAAGTTGTTGATAATTCATTGGGATACCGGCTTTTGCCGTGGCTCTGACTTCGCTGACAGCTCTCCGAAGGGGCATGGAGGCATTCCTCAGCAGAAGCTTCTGAGAGAATGGAGAAGGGGTGGCGGCATATGCCAGATAGTTCCACTGATAATCTTCCGCTTTTTTCGACAGATGCCGTTCGACAGGGTTGTTCCCCACATAGATCAGGTTCGTGCGGATTTTCTTGTCACCAAATTTCGGTGCGCTGCCGAAATGATGCTCCAGCAGAGGACCGGAATGATGGCATACACGGTTATGGCGCAGTGCAAAAATCGAATTGCTCTCCCTGACAAATCCGACAAGGTCGTCCCTTCCCTCGGCTATGATCGAGGAGTGAATATGGTCAGGCATCTGACAAAGAGACAGAACCCGGATCCGGTATTTCTTCGCCGTGGTGCAGAAGACAGTAAAGTGCACCAAAAAGTCGCTCTTGCTGTAGAAAAGGACAGCCCCTTTCTTCGCCCGCTGGTAACAATGATTCAGAACGCCTTTGACCACGACCCGCTCTCCGCTTTTCATTCCTCAAAGGTTTATAAGACAACCGCAATATCGGAATGTCCGGCTGAATATCCAAATGATTCCCCAAAAATCTTTTCAAAAATTTTACCGTGGGGGACAAGTCATTGTGAGATAGGTGTTTACATATAAACCCTGTCACCAAATCGGGACAGGGTTTTTGTATAATTACCTATAGTTCAGTTAATTAAACCCCACGGGCGTCCGGGGGAGAAGGGAGCCTTGGCGATTGGCCTCATGCCTAGCGGGCGTCCATGGCCTGGCAGGCGGTGATGGCGACCATCTTGTAGATGTCGTCGACGGAGCAGCCGCGGCTGAGGTCGTTGACCGGGCGGGCGATGCCCTGGAGGATGGGGCCTATGGCCTCGGCCTCACCAAGCCTCTGGACGAGCTTGTAGGCGATGTTGCCGACTTCCAGGGAAGG
>CADAXR010000133.1 GCA_902791945.1 uncultured Bacteroidia bacterium | reverse complement strand
CCTTGGGGACGACGATGTCGCCGCAGGTGCCGTTGAGGAAGGCGCCGCCGTTACGGTAGCGGACGGCACGGATGTCCTTGTATTTCCGGACCTCGCCGCTGTTGGACATTTTCACGGTGACGGAGCCGCTGACCGCGCTGAAACTTTCCGGCCACAGCGAATTGATCTTGTAGCTGCCCGCCACGGCAAGGCCGTCGAAATGCTGGGCCGAAACCGTGGTGGAGAAGATGAGCGCCGCCGCGACAACAGTCGCGATGGCAAGGGCCGTCCTTACGGCAAATTGATTCTTGATATTCATTGTTTGAGGATATTGGCAATAAATCCCATTCCCCGCGCCCGGGCGGGCGCAGGCAAGGGAAAGAGGCGCGGAGGGTGCTCCTCTCCAGGAGCCGGAATCCGGGCCTTCCGGGAAAGTTCCGCCCCCCTTGGGGGCGACTTTCTCTATAAACACACAAAAATAGTAATTACCATCGAAGGGGGCGACTTTCTCTATAAACACACAAAAATAGTAATTACCATCGAATAATCCAAAACTGGCCTCGGTTATATCCGTGGCGGTTTGTATTTTCGAACAGAAATTTCTAAATTGCGCAGTAAATCAAATCTTTGACTATGAAAAAGTTCTTAGTTATTTTAGCAGCGGCTCTCGCCCTGCTCACTCTTTCAAGCTGCCAGAAAGAGAAAGACTTCGGTTCACCCGTAGGTAAATACTGGCTGGCATACGGCAACAATGGAATTCCCGGTCTAATGGACTTGAAAACAAAGCCCGATCGCTTTTTCTTTTTTAATGGCGATGCAGCTATGAATGCTATTTACGGCGACGGCGTCTACACGACGGATGCCCAGGATGCGTTCGGAGAAGAATACACCCTCTCCAAAACGGGTGTCAACAAATACGAATTAAAAGCCTCAGGAGTGAATTATATATTCACGATGCTTTCGGAAAAAGTAGCCACAATCGACATGGTTAACCCCCTTAACGGTAAGCCCTATAACTCGGTCGTCGCCGAGGCGGTAGATGCAAAAGTGGAATATCGGGAGCCGATTATTTAGCCGATGCGGTCAAGCTGGTGCTTGATGAAGCGCCGCTTGATCTCGGGGCCATAGGCGTATTCTCCGACATCGATGGTGTCGAGAAGATAGATGTCGCTGCCTTTGAAAAGGGTTTTGGCCGCGTCCGCGTAGATTTCGTGGGCGCGGTCCATTGTTTCCTTCGGGACTACGAGGTGACACGGAAGGATATAGGCTATCGGATTGATGGCCAGCGCATGGGCAACCTGGCGGACCGACTTCGGGAAGCCGGCGACCTTGGCGAACTCGGTGTAGCTGTAAAGCCGCGGCTGCTGCCCGTGGGAAAGGTCATAGAGGGCGTTCCAGACCTTCTTCTGGAAATCGGTGCCGAAAAGCAGGAGCTTCTCACGGCCGACCTCGCGCTCCAGCCGGAGCAGCTCTTCGGTCGTGATCTTCCGGGTGCGCACGCTGCCGACGCTCTTCGGCGGCAGCTTCGCCACTTCGCCCGCTATCCGCGCGAAGTGCCCGTAATCCCCCGCCACCGAGGCGATCTTCCCGTCAATTTCTGTGACTATCCATTCCATGATCAACGAATATTTCCCGACGTGTTTAGCCGGGGTTCAGGCGCCGGTTCCTAGCGCCGGGGTTTTCAGCCGCCGGGGCTTTTAGGCGCCGGCGAAACGTGCCTCCACGACGTCCCAGTCGATGATCTGCCAGAAGGCGGCGATGTACTCGGGGCGGCGGTTGCGGTAATCGACGTAGTAGGCGTGCTCCCAAACGTCTATGGTGAGGAGCGGGCGGAGGCCCTTGACGACGGGGTTGCCGGCGTTAGGCTCCTGGGTGATGACAAGGCGGCCGTCAGGGTCGGCGGCGAGCCAGGCCCAGCCGGAGCCGAAGAGCCCGGCGGCCTTCGCGGCGAACTCCTCCTTGAAGGCCTCGAACGAGCCGAACTGCCCGTCAATGGCCTTCGCGAGAGCCCCGACGGGGCGGTTCTCGGCCCTCGGCGCACGCAGCTGAAGGAAGTAGAGGTTGTGGTTGAGGATCTGGCCGGCGTTGTTGAACACGCCGCCGGAGGCCTTCTTCACAATCTCCTCCAGCGGCAGCCCCTCGAACCCGCTTCCGGGCAGGAGCTTCAGGAGGTTATTGACATAGGTCTGCAGGTGCTTCCCGTGGTGCAACGCAATCGTCTCCGCGCTCACCACCGGCTCCAGCGCATCCGCCGCATACGGCAGCTCGATAAGTTTAATCTGTTCCATATATCCTTGTGTTTCAATTACTTTTCAAAATATACTCTTTCCTCGACGTTCCGGTCAAGCCCATCGCGGACGGCGCGGTGGGCGTCAGGGGCGGACTAGGAGAACTGTCGCCCAGACCTCGCAGCCTTCGCCGCGGCCGACGAAGCCGAGATGCTCGGTCGTCGTGGCCTTGACGGAGACGCGGTCCTCGCCCACCCCGAGGATGGGCGCGAGGGTCTGCCGCATCGCCCCGATCAGCGGCGCCAGCTTCGGGCGCTGGAGGGCGATCGTGATGTCGGCGTTGGAGACCTCGTAGCCCTCAGCCGCGACGACCTCCATCACCTTGGCCAGCAACACTTTGCTGTCGATGCCCTTCCACTCGGGCGAGGTGTCCGGAAACAGGTGCCCGATGTCGCCCTTCGCGAGGGCGCCGAGCAGCGCGTCGCAGAGCGCGTGGATCGCCACATCGCCGTCGGAATGGGCCACAAAGCCCACTTTCGAGTCTATCTTCACGCCGCCGAGGTGCATCTCCAGCCCCTCCGCAATCGCGTGAACGTCGTAACCGTTACCAACTCTGATGTCCATACAAAACATTTTCAGCACGGCAATATACATTAATTCCGTGAAAACACAAAATCCCCCTCCCGGCCGCCGGGCTCACACCCCGCAGCCGTAAAGAGGGAAAATGCCGCACTGAAGGCGCCGCAAGCGCGCCCCTCCCGCCAACCGGCCAGCCCCAGTCGGGGCCAGCCAGGCTGTGGCCAGTCAGCAGTGCACCCTTGCCGCCAACCCGGTCAGTGCCGGCCGGGGCGAAGCGCCGCTAGGTGGCGAAGAGGTCGGCGCGGAGGCGGACGAGGCGCGAGATGACGGCGCGCTCGCTGCGGCCGAACCGCTCCGCGATCGACGGGAACGGCTCGCCGTCGTTGTAGGCGTTGACGAGCGCGTCGTCATCCTCGGCCGTCCACTGGCGGCCGGCGGGGCGCTTCTCCAGGAGGCCGAGGCTCTGCAGTTTGATTTTCAGCGAGTTGGGAGTACGCTGCAAGTGAGCCGCGATATCCTTCATAGGGACATCCGCGGCGGTCATTTCCTTAAGTTCCTCCACTTCATCGCCGGTCCACGGCTCATTGAAACGGGCATAGACGGCCTTGAGTTTCATAAACTCTTCTTCGGGCAAAAAACATGTTGATCTGTTGGGCATAACGCAAGGTTTTAAGTTAAACATTCTGCCCGAAAGGTACGAGTGATTAGCCGTTTAAAATAATTGACAAACGTTTATTCTCAAAATCGCCCTCCGGCACACACCGGAAGGCGATTTTCAAACGGATAAGCCTAAAAAAACGCTACGTTTTTCAGAATACTTTCTCCATCATGCGGTGTGGAACCCCCTCCTCGAGAAACTCTTCAGAAGTCACAGTGTATCCACATTTCAGGTAAAACGGAATAGCCTGAGTCTGAGAATGAAGCATAATGCTATTTACACCAAACCTTTCACGTGCCGCTTCCTCGGCGGCGGCCATTACCTTCATGCCATATCCCTTGCCCCTCTCCGTCGTCAGCACCCTCCCGACAATGACCCTGCCGCCGTCCTCGAACATCCGCAGATACGCCAGTATCCGCCCGCCGGAGGCAGCCCCGCCACCGCCTTCATTCCTGGTGCCGGCATCCTCCCGGAGGGTGATGTGGACGGCGCGTTTGTCAACGCCGTCGAAGTCCTGGCAGACGATGTGCTGCTCCAAGAGAAAAACCTTCTCCCGAACCTGCGCGATGTCATAGAATTCACTTGAGGTGAGTTCGCTGAAATGTTTGATACTAAGCATATTTTTCAATAATCGCAGCCATCTCGGGCCGCTTCGCCATGGCGGAGCGCCAGAGGGCCATCTGATTCCTCCGAAGCGACCACCATCGCCGCCTCCATGGCGAAATGATCCAGAATATTGAGATATTCTTCCATATCATTAAAGTAATCTCCGTAAAGTTAACAAAAAAATTCCCTCCACCCCCTCCCTTCCCCCACAAACTTTCCCCACCTGAGGAAAACCGTCCACTCACGCACACAACTGCCGTGGAGTGCAACCACCTGACATTCAGCAACTTCCCGGAAGTCTTTCCCCCTAATTTTGAGGGG
>CADAXR010000132.1 GCA_902791945.1 uncultured Bacteroidia bacterium | reverse complement strand
AAGGCCTGGTACAGGAAGAAGGTCGTGGCGCCGTATGTGTGGCGCGAGAAGGACCTGGCGCTGTATCTCGAGCGCACCAAGGCGACGAAACTGTACCTGGACGGCGCCCTGGTGGACTCCTGCAATGATGTGTCCACGCCGCAGCTTTACGACCTGGGCAAGCTTCGTCCGGGCGTGCATACGATTACCCTTTGTGTGGACAATGGCGGGGGAGTGCCGCCGCAGGTGATCAGGAGTTCACACCTTTATTCCGACGATACCCAGACAAACTGGAACGGCGTCATCGGCCGAATCGAGTTCGGGCCGATGGAAACCTTCTCCGAGAAGCTTCCGGTCGCGGAAATGCCGCGCCTGGAGGTCGTGGACGGCCGGTTCGAAGCTGGTGGAAAGCCCGTCTTCCTCCGCGGCAAGCACGACGCTTGCGTTTTCCCGCTGACAGGGCATACTCCCATGGACAAAGCCTCGTGGATCAATTACTTCCGTCGTTGCAAGGATTACGGCATCAACCACGTGCGGTTCCATTCCTGGTGCCCGCCGGAGGCCGCCTTTTCGGCCGCGGACGAGCTCGGAATCTACCTCCAGCCGGAGCTCCCGTTCTGGGGAACGCTGGAAGGAGAGGAACTCCTTGCATTTCTGCGGAAAGAGGGCCTGAATATTGTCCGTACCTATGGACACCATCCGTCCTTTGCGATGTTCTCCCTGGGCAACGAGCTTTGGGGTGAGAAAGCGGTGATGCAGGAGTTGGTGGCGGCCTTCCGGGAGGCTGCTCCGCAAATCCTCTACACCAACGGTACCAATGCTTTCCTGGGCTGGCAGGGCTATGTCGACGGGATGGACTTCTTCGCTACCTGCCGCACGCGGGGCGAGGCTTACGGCGAGTTTAACACCCACGTCCGCAGTTCTTTCGCTTTCTGCGACGCGATGGACGGCGGCATCCTGAATCACTTTTATCCCGGAACCACCCGGAACTTCGGCGAAGCGCTCGAGGGCGTCCCGATGCCGGTGATCAGCCACGAGACGGGGCAGTTCCAGAGCTATCCGGATTATGCCCAGATCGGCAAATACACCGGCCCGCTGGCCCCGTACAACCTGATGGAATTCCGCCGCCGGCTGGATTTGGCCGGGATGGCGGACCAGGCCGATGCTTTCCACCGCGCGTCCCTCCGATGGGCTTTCAAACTGTACAAGGCCGATGTGGAGATGTGCCTCCGCACTCCGGGTCTCAGCGGTTTCCAACTGCTTGACATCCAGGACTATCCCGGGCAGGGATCGGCCTATGTTGGCATCCTGGACGCGTTCATGGACGCCAAGGGTGACATTGATCCCGCCGAGTGGCGGCAGTTCTGCAGCGAACTCGTCCCGCTGGCCGAGTTCGACAAGTATTGCTGGAGTGAGGACGAGGTTTTCCAGGCGCATGTGAAGGTCGCGAATTTTACGGGCGAAGACCTGCTCGAGGGGGAAAGCGAATACGAGATAATCCGGCCGGTCGCCGAACTGCTGGACGGGGTGAAAGCCCCGGCGCGCATCGACTTGCCCCTGGCCGTCCGGACAGCCGGGTACGAAGGGGTGAATTCCTGGCCAATCTGGGTCTATCCCGCCGACAACAAGCCGAACAAGCGCGGGATCACCATCGTCCGGAACCTGGACAAGGCGGCGCTGGCGGCGCTGGAAGCGGGGAAAAAGGTCCTCCTGATGCCGACGGACACTACCAACACGGTGGGCGGGCTCTTCCAGACCGATTATTGGAACTATCGGATGTTCAAGGGAATCTGCGAGAGCAATGGCAAGCCCGTGTCGCCCGGCACCCTGGGCATCCTCACGGATCCGTCGCACCCGGTGTTCCGGGAATTCCCGACCGAGGAACATACGGACTGGCAGTGGTTCCCGGTCCTGAAGGCTTCCCGCCCGATGATCCTGGACGCCCTCAGGGGCTACAAGCCGATCGTGCAGGTCATCGACAACGTGGAGCGGAACCATCGGCTCGGACTCCTGTTCGAGTTCGCGGTGGGGAACGGCAGCCTCCTGGTGTGCTGTTCGGACCTGGAGAGCACGTTGGAGTATCCCGAGGGCCGTCAGTTCTACAAGGCCGTGCTGGATTACATGAGATCCGATGAATTCCATCCCACGGTCGCGCTCCGTCCGGACCGGCTGGTCCGCCTCTTCCGCGAAAAGGTGGAGGAGCAACTCATCACGAATGTACAAAACATCTCCTATGAACAATAAGTGGATGCTGGCCGCCTTGCTTCTGGCGGCCGCCTGTGCTCCCCGGGAAACGATTCCCGAGTCGCCCGATTACGCTTCCGCCGAATCGTGGTACGTGACCGACCGCGGGGCGGACGTGGACCTTTTCTATATCAGTTCCACGGAAACCTTCGATGCGACGGTGGGCCGGAAGGTGTTCCACTATGCCCAGGCGGCGGATTCTGCGGCCTGCCCCGGCATGCGGGGTGAAATGGAAGGCGTGGACCGGATCCTGGCCAGCGACCTGAACTTTTATTCGCCTTTCTACCGGCAGATGTCGATGGAAACCTATCAGGATATGGACTTGATCGACAGCCGCTTCCCGCTGGCGATGGATGATGTCCGCCGGGCCTTCAAGTACTATGTCGAAGAGCTTTCCGACGGCCGTCCCTTCGTCCTGGCCGGCTTCAGCCAGGGCGGCGAGGTCCTCGTGGAACTGCTGAAGGAACTGCCGGACAGCCTGCAGGACCGCCTCGTCGCGGCCTATGTCCTGGGGTGGAAGATCACCCCGGAGGACCTGGCTGCATCCACCGCCATCCGGCCCGCCCAGGGCGCCGACGACACCGGTGTCACCATCTGCTACAATTCCGTCGATTCGCCCGAGAACGCCAGTTTCGTGAGCAGCGGAAACGCCGTCGCCATCAACCCAGTGAACTGGTGCACGGACGCCACCCCGGCGGTCCTGTTCGATTCCCTGACGGTTACGCTGGACCCGGAGACCAAGCTCCTGCTGGTCGACGGCTTCGAGGGGACCGGTTACGCTTGGAAACCCTATTTCAAGGACGGATGCTATCATACCTTCGAGATCCGCTGGTACGGAGAATCCCTGCGGGAGAACATCGCCGAGCGCTGCGAGGCCTATCAGGTGTCCCATACGAGCGGGAATCCGCTCTTCGAGGGCTGGTATGCGGACCCGGAGGCCGTCGTCTTCGACCAGGAATACTGGATTTATCCTACGTATTCGCATCCTTATGAGGAGCAGCTTTTCATGGACGCGTTCTCTTCGAAGGACCTGGTGCATTGGACCAAACATGACAGAGTCCTGGCCAAGGATAACATTTCCTGGCTCTGGCGGGCCTTGTGGGCACCTTCCGTGGTCCGGAAGGAGGGTCGGTATTACCTCTATTTCGGTGCCAACGACATGCACGAGAAAGGGGAGGGCGGCATCGGTGTCGCCGTGGCCGACAACCCCGCCGGCCCGTTCAAGGACGCCCTCGGGCATCCACTGATCGACGAGGTCGTGAACGGGGCGCAGCCCATCGACCAGTTCGTGTTCCTGGATGACGACGGGACGTATTATATGTACTACGGCGGCTGGGGGCACTGCAACCTGGTCCGGCTGGGTGACGACCTGATGAGCCTCGTCCCCTTCGAGGACGGGAGCATCTACAAGGAAGTGACGCCGCAGGGTTATGTGGAAGGCCCCTTCATGCTCAAGCGGAACGGAACGTACTATTTCATGTGGAGCGAGGGCGGATGGACCGGCCCCGACTACCATGTGGCCTACGCCCGCGCCGACAGTCCTTTCGGCCCCTTCAAACGGGAAGGGACGATCCTCGAATCCGACCCGGACGTCGCCACGGGCGCCGGACACCACTCCGTCATCCGCGGCCGCGGCGAGGACGAGTACTACATCGTCTATCATCGGCACCCGCTGGGCGCCACCGACGGCAACAACCGGGTCGTCTGCATCGAGCGGCTGCATTTCGACGAGACCGGCCGGATCCTTCCGGTGCGCATTACCTTCGAGGGGGTGCCGGCTTCCCGGCTCTAGGCCGGGCGATGGGCCCTGCCCGCTAAAAATCCGGAAAGATTGCTTGCAAATCAACGAAAATTGTTAACTTTGCAATCCCTTTACCGGGAATGCCCCTGTAGCAATCCCTTTACCGGGAATGCCCCTGTAGTTTAAAGGATAGAATTTCAGATTCCGGTTCTGACGGTCCCGGTTCGATTCCGAGCGGGGGTACAAAAAAAAGGCTGACGCATGCGCGCCAGCCTTTTTTTGCACCCTGTGCTGTCTATTCATTGAGGGGGCGGACCCCCTCAAACTCCCCTGGGTCGGGCTTGCACCCTCCGAAATGCCTTATGTGTGAGGCCGGCCGGTTGGGGTTGGGAACTGGTCCGTTTGTAATGTGTTGCTATTCAATTAGTTACAAATTGGCCAGTTCCAGACCTCCCTTTTGGGGTGGAGGTTGGGAGCCTGGTCTTTTGTAACATGCTGTTATTCAGGTAATTATAAAATTGTCAGTTCCCAACCTCTGTAAACCTATTTCAGGACAAGTTTTTATGTCCATTCCTGCCACTTATACCGGCCTTCTTTTTTAGCGGGCTGTCCGCGTTTACAAATCCAGCGCACTGGGGGGGGCATTTTCTTGTAAACGCGGCAAGGAAATCGGCGAAATCGGCCCAAAGCGGTGCCGCGTTTACACCAGCACTGCCATCTAAGGGCGATTCTCTGTAAACGCGGATTAAGCTACATGATTCACAAGATGATCTCTGTCAATATTCCTAGGCTCAAGGCTTCATCTGCTGTCAAGAACCAGTCTTTCTTGTTGTTCAAGACATCATTGAGCTGCTCTTCCGAGACCTTGGTTTTATCTTGGATGATCTTGAAGAGCATTCTATTGATACGGCCGACTTCTGCCAAGGTTTCTTCCATTTCACGAAGCGACCCTATGGTAAGACCTTGAACCTGGTGGATCATGAACGTTGTGTTCTTATAAGCCTTGCGAACTTTGGCTCCCAAAGCAACGATGACACCCATAGACATGATTTTTCCAGTACATATGACTTCTACCGGGGTTGAAGATGATTCAATGACATCATGAAGCGCTATCCCGTCATAGCAAGTCCCTCCCTGGGTGGAAAGATATAGTTCTATTGGGTTAAGGTGGACGGGGAATGGTTTTTGTCCGTTATCGATTGCCCACTGATTGCACTTATTGATGTAGTCTCTGTCTGCAAGGTTGATCTTCACAATATCCCTGATTGTGTTTTCGACCGTAGTGCTTTTTATTTCGCCAAAGAAGGCAAGAACTTTATCTTTTGGCTCCAGTTGTTTGATTTCCATATTGTTGCTCGTTTTCTCCGGAGCAAAGGTCGTTGGTGTCTCGGCGAGATTCTGGCAGAAGCAAATAAATCTGCATCTGCCTTTTTTTTGCCGATGGTTTGATTATCTTTGCATTTAGTTATGGCAAAGAACTACTTCAAATCATACATCTGGCTACTGGAGACACTCCAGAGTCATGGCCCACTTACTTTGAATCAAATCAAAGACCTGTGGAGTCGGAGTTCTGTAAATGAGGATGGAAAAGAACTTGCTGCCCGTACCTTCTCAAACCATGTGGCCGCCATTGCCGATATCTTTGGTATTGATATCGTCTGCGACCGTCGAAATAACCAGTACAGTATTGAGAATAGCGAGGATATGGACGGTCAAGGTATCAGAGCGTGGATGCTGGATGCCCTGAGCCTGAATTCTCTTCTCAACGAAAGTGCCGGTATGAAGGACCGGATCTTCTTCGAAAACGTTCCCTCCAGCCACCAATTCCTGACTACAATCATTCAGGCTATCCGAGACAACCGGAAGCTGAAGGTACGGTATCAAGGCTATCGGATGGACAAAGAAATGACCTTCGAACTGGAGCCGTACTTCATCCGTGAGTTCAAGCGTCGTTGGTATCTTTACGGGCATAAAGACTTTGATAAAGACTTCAAGCCACACATGTATGCCCTAGATAGGATGATGGAGGTAGAGATTCTTCCCGATACGTTCAAGATGCTGGAAGATCTGGATGCCAAAACCTGGTTCCAGTCGTTGTACGGCATCCGAAAGTACGACGATATGGAGAGGCAGCATGTTCTTCTAAAAGTCTATGGTAAACAAGTTCGATACTTCCGCTCCCTGCCACTCCACAGTTCGCAGGAAGAAGTTGAAACGCACAAAGGATACAGCGTATTCGCCTACAACCTCGCCCCTGACTATGACTTCAAACAGGATGTGCTGTCGTTTGGGGATACTGTTGAGGTGCTGGAGCCCGTGACGTTGAGAAGGGATATAGCAGAAGTGATTAATAACATGAATAAAAGATACATTTGAGTATGAACATCTCCAAAGACAAAAAACTGGTATACTTAGAAGAAATGATTCTACCCTATGAGAAGAATCACGAGAAAAAGTTTTTTATCGAGCAGTATTTACGCGGTGCCGGGAATGAGCTTTCAGGTAAATTTTGGGAGCTCAGATCATCATCAAGATTAGCATACGACCTTTATTCTTGGATGAAGGATGAAGAAAGGATTCTAGACTTCGAGTTTGAGTACCAACTGCCGGGCTTAAAAAGTGGCGGCATTGGTCCTAATATGGACGTTTATATCGAGACGAATGATGAGATAATATTCATTGAAAGCAAATTCACAGAAAGGGCAAATCTCCATTATATCGACAATAGGTATCTAAAAGAAGCGTATTACTCAAAGGACGGATATGGAAGAAGCAGAATGAGTCTGCAAGATAGATTTCACGGAAACGAGTGGGCAAATCTCTTTTCTGCTTTTTGTCACAAATGGGAAGATCTGATGGCACAAAATGGATGGCATAATGGCAGAGATTGGTTCGAGCCCAAACAGGAGACATGTCACCTTTCGGGGATTCTTCTTTTCCTTTTTGACAAAAAGAACAAGAACAGAATACAGAATAAAAGGATTCGGTTGTATAATATATACTGGCATATGCCTAATGATAAGAATTCAGAAATGGAATCTGCTTTCTTAGATAGTGCTCAAGGACTGCTAGATGAAATCATGGAAAAGTACAATCCTGGTATTATTGATTTCAAGTTAGATGCCTTTTCCATTCAAGACATGCTCAATTACAATAAGTTATCTCAAAATATTATGTTCCCAGCGGATATGTTCGACCAAATTAACGAGCGAAATGAAGTGATTCTGCGTGCGGAAAAGATAACATCAAGGTAGATACTTGAAGCTTTTTCGGCTTCTGCCGAATTTCTGCCGAAGGTACGGCTATTTTTGCCGAAAAAACCTAGATATGGCAGAAATCTATCTTGAAAACCCGGACTACGAAAATGGTCATATGCATTTCATCGGCTATGACGATGCTGAAAGCGTTATCCCGCATGCGGCTGAGATTGTAGCGGAATTACTGAACAAGTGGAACACAAATGTAGCGTTCATCTCTCTGACTTGCCGTAGCGAGGCTTTG
>CADAXR010000131.1 GCA_902791945.1 uncultured Bacteroidia bacterium | reverse complement strand
CTTCCAGAGGTGAAAGTGACTTTGTCATAACAATAGTTTTTGAAGTTAATGAATCGGCACCCTTCACCGTGAAGAATGCCCGGCCCTCCGACGGTGCGGTGAGCCGAGCTGCAATAATATATGATTTTCTGTCAGAAGTGTATTAAAAACAAAAATACTTTTTGGGGGTACTCCAATTTTTTTTCAGGGGTAGATAAGATTTATAAATTTTACGATAATCGGGAGTTAACCATAACTAAGTAAAACATGACACAGTTTACATTCTCCGAGGTTGCTCTTTTGTGGAAGGCGGACAAAAAGAAGTATGTCAAAAGATCCTCTTATGCCGCCTATGTCCTTCACTTGAACAAACACTTGCTGCCGTATTTCGGATCACGGACGGATATTGAAGCAAAGGATATCCAGCAGTATGCGGACGACAGGCTTTCAAGCGGGCTTGGATTGAAGACGATAAAGGACTCTATGCTTGTGCTGAGGATGATTCTTCGCTGCGGAGAAAGAATAGGGGCATGGGAACATGTCGAATTCAGAGTGCGGTTTCCGACAGTGACAGAGAAAAGGAAAGAGTTCCCGGTCCTTCAGGTGGCGCAGCAAAAGCGGCTTGCGGAGTATCTTCTCGAAAACTTTTCGTTCCGGAATCTGGGGCTGCTTATCTGTCTGTACAGCGGAATTCGGATAGGCGAAGCCTGCGCCTTACAGTGGAATGACCTTGACATAGGGACACATGAAATCCACATCTGGAAAACAATTTCACGTGTCTGGATATCAGATGGCGAGGACAGGGAATATACATTGTCAGTCGGTTCTCCGAAGACAGCATCCTCCATACGCGACATCCCCATGGCGAAAACTCTTGCAGGAATAATTCGCCCTTTGAAGAAGATTGTCAAACCAGACAACTATGTGATATCCAATGATTCCAAACCGCTGGAACCGCGCTACTTTAGGGATTATTACAGGAAACTGCTTGTTCGGCTTGGAATACCACCTGTCAGGTTTCATGCACTAAGGCATTCTTTTGCCACACGCTGCATTGAGAGCCGGTGTGACTACAAGACCGTGTCCGTTATCCTTGGTCATTCATCCCTGCACACGACCCTGGACTTGTATGTCCATCCCGGTTTTTCCGAGAAGAAAATGTGCGTTGAAAAGATGGCCAGGGTCCTGACCGGAAGATGATATTTTTGTTATGGGAGTTTTTGCTAAATTTGCGAAGCCGTCCTAAGCAATGCGCATTGGGGAGGTGGGTGAATGAAGAAAATGTATGAATAGGATCAGTCCGTTATACGGGGTTGCACTTCGGTGGATGAAGGAAAACGGGGAGCTTTTCAGTCCTGAGACGCTCCGGCTGTATGACGGACTGTTCTGCGATCACATCGCGCCGTATTTTGGAGAAAGGACGGCAGTTAGCGATAGGGAGGTCCGCGAATTTCTGGAGAGAAAGAAAGAAGAAGGGTTTTCGGACTCCACTGTCTATATAATGCTGCGACTGCTTAGGAGGGTGTTGGAATATGGGGCGGCGCTTGGCGAATGTACGGCTCCGGAGTGGAGCCTGGAGACCGGAGAGCCTGCGGCGAAGCAGGTGGCGGTCATCCTGAGCGAGGAGCAGCAGAAGCGGCTGGAACGCTTCCTGACGGAGAACCCGGGACCCAAGCATCTGTGTATGTTTCTTATGCTAACGCTTGGAATAGGAGTGGACGAGGTACTGGACCTTAAATGGGCAGACGTCTCGTTCAAAAACAACTACATAAGTGTCAAGGCAGCCGGCCGGAAGTCGCTTTTCAGGCGTATCCCGACAGGGGAACGGGAGAAAATCTATCTCAGGAAAATGGCTTCCGTCCCGGATGCCTATCTGTGTACCGGGAAGCGGAAACCACTGCTTCCATCCGGTCTCAGAAGCAGGCTTGGAAGGATTGTTCAAGAACTTTTGCTGCCGCCGGTGCGGCTTTCGGACCTCAGGAGGACATACGCCGTGCGATGTCTTGAAAGCGGCGTGTCCTACAGGGAACTTGCCGCAAGGCTCGGCGTGGTCGATGTAAGAAAGCTTAGGGAATACTACACGGACCTTCTGCCGCAGGAAGTGCTCGAGGAGAGGGAGAAGGAATACCTGGGCTCCGGCCAGGCGAAAAGGCAAGACAGCAACATGAATTCTTCAGGCCGCGGCGGCCGGAAATCCGTTCAGGGTCTCCCCGGGGCAGATTCAAGGCAGGAGATTGACGATGTGAGGCAGCGTATCGAAGCGAAAAAAGCGGAACTTCAGTTTACCCTCGACAATCTGGAATTCGACCTTGGCATCATAAACTCGCTGAGAAACGCGGACGGAGTACAGGGACAAGCCCGCGAAGGGCTCTATAGATTTATAGAAAAGGCGCTGGGGCCGAAAGACAAGGACGGACAGTACCTCGTGGAGTATCTGCGCAGCAATATGCGCGTAGCTTCCATGCCTCTTCGTATAAACAATGTTACAACCGTACAGGCTATACGCCGGAGGGTTGCTCACGGGTTCGAAAAACTATGCCGGCGTATAGACGAGCTGAACGCCCTGGAAGATAAAATTCTCAGCGCCTCTTCTGAACCCTCTTCGCGGGAGTGATGGCCCCGGAGGGGCAGACGAGGCGGCACAGGAGGCAGCCCACGCACTTGCTGCCGTTCACGTGGGGCAGGCGGTCTTCGCCGAAGGAGATGGCCTGGTGGCCGCCATCCATGCAGGAGGTGTAGCAGCGGCCGCAGCCGAGGCATTTTTCCCGGTCTATCAGGGGATAGACTACGGTGTCCCTGTCCAGGTCGTGGGGCAGCCGGAATTTGGGAAGGAGCTCGCCGACCAGATCGGAAAGGTGCTTCACTCCCCTTTCTGCCATATAGTTCCGTAGGCCGGAGACAAGGTCGTCAATGATGCGGTAGCCGTACTGCATCACGGCTGTGCACACCTGCACGTTGCGGCAGCCCAGCTGTATGAATTCAAGCGCGTCGTGCCAGGTCTCGATGCCGCCGATGCCGCTGTACTGGACCCCCTTCATGATAGGATTCTTCACCATCGCGAGGATATGCCGTAGGGCGATAGGCTTGACGGCGCGGCCGGAATAGCCGGACCCCGTCTGGCTGCCGTTCACTTCGGAGCCACTGCCCATCGTGACGCTTTTGATAGTGTTGATCGCAGATATGGCGTCAGCCCCTGCGAAGAACGCCCCCATCGCGGGATCTGAGATATGGGCTATGTTCGGGGTCATCTTGGGGATGACGGGAATATTCACGCTGCGCTTGACATAGGCGGTGAAGAAAGTCACCAGCTCCGGATCCTGTCCAACATCGGAGCCCATGCCGGTCATCCTCATCTGGGGACACGAGAAATTGAGCTCGACGGCGTCGCAGCCCGCTTCCTCCGCCATTTTGGCGAGGCGGATCCAGTCGTCCTCCTTCTGGCCCATTATTGAGGCTATCACCACCTTCGAGGGATAGTTGAGCTTGAGACGCCTGAGGATGTCGAAATCCATCTCCACGGGGTTCTCGCTGAGCTGCTCCATATTGCGGAAGCCGAAGAAGTCGCTGTGGTTGCCGTTTTCGTACACGGCGTCGAAGCGCGGCGACACCTCCCTTATATCCTGAAGGCAGATGGTCTTGTAAAACACGCCTGCCCAGCCGGCCTCGAAGGCCCTCGAAACCATGTCGTAATTGGTGCATTCTGCCCCCGACGCCAGGAAGAAAGGATTCTCGCACCGGATGCCGCAGAAATCGATCTCCAGGCCCGGAAGATCCTTCTTCCCGGGCTCCGGCAGCTGCTTCACGATTTCGCGTATGCGGACAGGGCGGTCGTAATGGATACATGCCTTCTCCGCCGCTTCCAGATCCTCCGCGGAACATCCGTCCACCCACTGCCGTGCAATGGATTCATTGCCGAAGCGGACGGCTCTCACCGTCCTCGCAGGATCACCCTTCCCGCAGGCCTTGCTGCAGGGAGCGTCGGCGCAAAGCATGCATCGCGCCG
>CADAXR010000130.1 GCA_902791945.1 uncultured Bacteroidia bacterium | reverse complement strand
GGCCTTGCAGGCCTTATTTTCGGCGGCCGCCTCTTCGTTGACAGCGCAACCGACATAGCCCACGCCACAGGCATCAGCGACAAATTCATCGCCATCACTATCCTCGCCGGAGGCACTTCCTTGCCGGAACTTGCGACGTGCATCGTCGCCGCCGTGAAGAAGAAGGGACAGCTCGCCCTTGGAAACATCATCGGCTCCAACCTCTTCAACATCCTCCTTATCCTCGGCGGCTCCGCAGTCATCACTCCCCTCTCCTTCGAACACATCGACCCCGTGGACATCGGCGTCCTCATCGCCTCGACCCTCATGCTCCTGCTGTCCGTTTTCACCGGCAGGAACTCCCGCGTCGGCCGCGGCGACGGCATCGCCCTCACCCTCCTCTGGGCCCTCTATATGGCGTACCTTATTCTTGTCGTCATCGTTAAATCACAGATAGTTTATTAAATTTTTGAGATGAATTAAATTATTGATTATGAGAAAAATACAACCCACAAAGTATCATTTGACGAATGTAGCGACGGGGAGGGAGTTCGAGGACAAAGGGTGGACCCTGCAGGACCCGATGGGCGGAGCGCCGTCGCTGGTGAGGGCCGTCTATGACGAGAAGCAGTTTGTCCCGGATCCGAACATGGAAGGGATCTACCGCTATCACCACTGGCTCCCGATCAAGAGGGCGCTGAAGAACGCTTCCGGCCCCGTGACCTACCAGAGCAAGGCGCTCGCGAAGGAACTCGGCCTCGAGAACCTCTTCATCACCTTCACCGGATACAATCCGGAGATCGGCGCTGAGGTCCAGACCTGCTCGTTCAAGGCTACGGAAGCCTACAGCGTCTGCGCCAGGCTTCCCCGCAAGAGCAACAAAGTCCTCGTCGTGCAGTCCGCCGGCAACACGGCGCGTGCCTTCGCCCAGGTCTGCTCCGACAACTGGATTCCTCTCGTAATCTGCATTCCATATGACAACGTCAGCGCGATGTGGTTCCCCAGGAAGCTCCACTCCTGCGTCAAGATAATCGCCTCCCCGAAGGGTTCCGACTACTTCGACGCCATCGCCCTCGGCGACAAGCTCTGCCTTTCAGAGCGTTATCTTGCCGAAGGCGGCGCCAAGAACGTCGCCCGCCGCGACGGAATGGGCACCACCCTGCTCTCCGCCGTCGAGACCATCGGCTGCCTGCCGGAATCCTATTTCCAGGCGGTCGGCAGCGGCACGGGCGCCATCGCAGCCTGGGAGAACAATCTCCGCCTCATCGCAGACGGCCGTTTCGGCAGAAACAAAGTCCGTATCCACGCCTCGCAGAACGCTCCGTTCACCCTCATGTACGACTCCTGGGAGAAGCGCAGCCGTGAGCTCGTCCCGATGTCTCCGGACGAGTCCCGCCGCAAGGCCGCCGAGGTTGACGCCAAGGTTCTGACCAACAGAAAACCGCCCTACAGCCTCGCAGGAGGCCTGTTCGACGCACTTTCCGACACCGACGGCCGCATGTACAAGATCACCAACGACGATCTCAACTTCTGGCAGAGGCGCTTCGAGGCCCTCGAGGGCTACGACATCTACTCGGCCGCGGCTGTCGCCGTCGCTTCGCTCGCCGAGGCCGTCAGGACCGGCGCCGTCCGCAAGGATGAAATCATCATGCTCAACGTCACCGGCGGCGGCGAGGAGCGGGCAAAGTCCGGCGGCTATTTCCGCCCCATGCCCCAGCTCGTCCTCTCCCCCGACTCACCCGAAGATCAGATCATCCACCAGGTCGACCTCCTCTTCGGCCTATAGCCATAAGGAGAACAGTAAATTAGTTCTGAAGACCGTCTGCGCCCACGCAGTCGTGAGTGGGAGGGGCCCATCGAAAGATGGGAGGGATAGGCCTTTAGGCCGTAGTCTTCAGAACTAATTTACTGTTCAACGAAAAGAAATATATATGGAAAAGAAAACACTGAATAACGGCGTTGAGATGCCGGTGCTGGGGCTGGGGACCTATCAAAGCAGGGACCTTGAGCTGTGTCAGCGGATTTGCGAGAAGGCGCTGGAGATAGGCTACAGGCACATAGACACGGCACAGATTTACGGCAACGAAGAGGCGGTGGGAAAGGCCGTGGAGGCCTCTCCAGTCCCACGCAGCGAGGTTTTCATCACCACCAAGATCAGTCACAAACGCTACGAAGACGCCTACGAGTCGGTGCTCGAGTCAATGAAAAAACTGCGGACGGACTACATCGACCTGGTCCTTCTCCACTGGCCGTTCGCGAACACCTACAAAGCCTGGCGCGACCTCGAGAGGCTGCAGGCCGAAGGCGCGGTAAGGGCGATCGGAGTCAGCAATTTCAACGCCGACCGTCTTGTGGACATCATCGGCTACAACAAGGTCGTCCCCGCCGTCAACTAGGTCGAGACCAACCTCACCTGCCAGCAGCGGGAGTGCCGGAAGTGGATGGACCGCTACGAGGTCGCCCACGAGAGCTACGCCCCCTTCGGACAGGGCAGGATGGACGGCATCTACGAAGATAAAGCGCTTGTTGAAATAGCGTCGCTTTACAATAAGACTCCCAGGCAGATAGTACTTCGTTTCCTTCTTCAGGAAGGAGTCATCTGCATCCCCAAGACCGTCCACGAAGACCGCCTGGAGGAGAACTTCGATGTCTTTGACTTCACCCTCGGTGAAAAAGAAATGGAGACCCTGCGTTCATTCGACAAGGCCTCCCCTCTCATAGGAAATCCCGAAAGCCCTGAGCGGGTGCTCAAGGCAATGGGTTGGTAAAAATCAGAGCAGTCCTTCGTCCAGCTTCTCCCGTGAGAGCACGGGGTTGCCGTAGATGCGAAGGAAGATGTCGCGCAGCTCGTTGCGGTTGAGCGACTGCTCGACGAGGTCAAGCTGCTTTTCGGTGTAGACGGTGAACGCCGCGAGCTCTTCGGGCGAATACTTATCCGTGTATTTAAAGCTGTGATTGACAAGGTCGTAGGCCATGTAATTGGTCTTCCAGAGCTTGTATCCGCCGATGATGCGGCGGTCCATGATGTGACGGATAACCTTGTAGCGCTCGTTCTTGTCGGCCTCCGCGGCGAGAGAGATTTCCTCCCTTGTCAGCGGGCCGCCGATGTTGAGATGGATGTCGCCCTTCTGCTGCTTGATGCCGTACATGATGCTCTGAAGGTCCTCGTTCTCGGTCTTGACGTATTTCTCACGGCGGGAAATCAGCATCTCGCGGGCCTTGTAGATGTCGCAGGGCTCGTATTCATAGGAGATTGAAAGCGGGACTATGTTGAGTTCCGCGAAATTCTCCACGAAATCCTTTTCGCCGCTCATGTCGAACATCTTCAGCAGGCCCTGCTCAGTGAGGTCGAAGCCGTCCTTGGTACGGCCCTGGCGCTGGGCGATCCAGACGGAGCTGCGCCCGGAGGTAATGGACTCACGGATGTATTTCGAGAGCACCTGCGAGGAGATGTAGAGCTCCCTCGCGGAGATGCCGCGGATGACCTTGATCATCCTGTTGGAACGGATGAGATACTCGATCGTCCTGCTCTGGAGCAGGTTGTCCCCGACGCATATCTCGGTGAGGGGCAGGTTGTTGCGGAAAAGGACGAGCTGGGTTATGGCGGGATCGATTATGATGTCCCTGTGGTTGGACATGAGGAGGAATTTCTTCCCCTCCATGGCAAGGAGGTTGTTGATGCCGTCGTAGGAGAAATTGTGGGCGGACGTAGCAAGCACCCACTCTATGGCCTTGGACATGACGAGTTTCTGGAACTCGTCGATGGAGTGGATACTCTGCATGATGTCGCGAAGGAAGGTCTCTTTCTCGCGCGGGAATATGAATTTAGAAATCCAGGGGACGGAGGGATGGAGGGATACTTTCCGGAGGGCCTCCACGGCTTCCTCGTCGCTGTAGGGAGCAATGCTCTCAAGTTCGGACTGGTCCATTGTATTCAGGTTTAGGTTTGCAGGAAACGGTCTCAGCGCCGTTTCCATCCACAAAGGTAACTATTTTTTTCTGTAGAGCAAGGATGAATCGCCGTAGCTGAGGAAACGGAAACCGTTCCCGAGGGCGAAATCATAGATCTTCCGCCAGTCTTCGCCGACAAAGGCGGCGACAAGAAGGATAAGCGTACTCTCGCT
>CADAXR010000129.1 GCA_902791945.1 uncultured Bacteroidia bacterium | reverse complement strand
GAGATGGTGGAGTGGAACGGGGAGCACCCGGACGACGAGGCCCTCTGGACGGGCGCGATGTTCTCGGGCATGCCGACTGTCTCCATCGCCTCCATCAAGAAAGGCGACCTGACGCAGCCGCTCTATGACCTGCTGCTTGCAGGGAAGCGCCCGGCGACCTACCTTTTCGTCGCGCTTCTCGGCGCCTTCCTCCTGATGCTTTCGCTCGGGGTCCACTGGAGCGTGGCCCTCGGAGGTGCCGTCGCTGTGGCGTTCTGCTCCTACAACTTCCAGATCATAGAGGTGGGACACAACACCAAGATGCAGGCTATAGCCTTCATGACCTGGGTGCTCGCCGCGCTCGTGTTTACTTACAGGCAGTCCAGAAAAGGGGAGATCCTGAAGCAGTGGCTGCCGGTGACGGCTCTCGGAGCCGCACTTTTCGGCGTCGCTCTATCCCTCCAGATCAAGGCCAACCACCAGCAGATCACCTATTATCTCGCGATAATGGTGCTCATCTATGCTGTCGTTGAATTCATCGCTGCGATAAAGGCGGCTGTCAGAAGAAAAGGCGAACCGAGGCCGTCTGATTGGCCGTCGCGCCTGTCGGCGCCGCTCTCGCGCTTTTTCATCGCTTCGGCTCTGCTTCTCGTGCTCGGCCTCGCAGGGGTACTGTCCAATATGAACAAACTGCTCCCCCTCTATGAGTACACCGCCCACACGATGAGGGGAGGCTCCGAGCTCCGCGACGCCGGGGCGTCCGATGCCGGCGGCCTCGACATCGACTACGCCACGGCCTGGTCCTACGGCTGGGAGGAACTTCCCAACCTGATGATCCCCAACTTCAACGGCGGAGCGTCGGCCTCGGCGGTCAATCCCGACAAGTCAGTGACGGCTGCACTCCTCAAGAAGGCAGGCTATTCCCGGAAGGAACTCCTGCAGACGACGAAAGCCCTCCCGATGTACTGGGGTCCGCAGCCTTTTACAGCAGGGCCAATGTACATGGGGGCTGTTTCAGTGTTCCTTTTCATCCTCGGACTGTGTCTTTACAAAGGCAGGGAGAAGTGGTGGATACTGGCGGCGGTCGTTTTTGCCGTGCTGCTTGCTCTCGGAAGCCATTTCATGGCCTTCACGAAACTTTGCTTCCGTATCCTTCCTATGTACAACAAGTTCCGCACGGTTTCGATGGCGCTTGTAGTGCTGCAGGTGGCCCTGCCGGCGCTCGGCTTCCTCGCCCTCGACGGGATAGTGAAAGGCCGCTACTCCAAGAAGGAGATCGGCCGTGCAATGGCGATAGGAGGAGGGCTTACGGCAGGCTTCTGCCTTCTCGTATGGATATTCCCCGGGATTGCAGGGTCTTTCACCGGGAGCGTGGATGCGGGCCAGCAGGACGTGCTGGTCGATGCCTTTATCGCCGACCGCAAGGCGCTTCTCCGTCATGATGCCATGGCGTCATTCCTGTTTATCCTTGCCGCCGGCGCGCTGCTGCGCTGGGCTATGGCGAGGCCGGGCAGCGGTAAGATAGCGGCCGGAGCGATCGGCCTTCTGGTGCTCGTCAACATGTTTGCCGTCGGCAAGCGCTATCTCAATGACGACGATTTCGTGACCCCGAAGGACTTCAGGGGACAGTTCGCGGAAAGGCCCGTGGATGCCCTTATAAAGGAGGATTCGGACGAGTCCTACAGGGTTCTGGACCTCACGGTCAATGTCTTCAACGACTCCCATCCATGCTACCGCCACAAGTGTATTGGCGGCTATTCTCCGGCTAAACTGCAGCGCTACCAGGACCTCATAGACCGTTATCTCAACTCTGAGATCAACGCTATCTACAAGGCAGCCGGAAAGATTTCCACGATCAGTGAGCTGGAGGCGTCACTGCCTTCGACCCCGGTGCTGGACGCCCTCAATATGAGATATATCATCCTCGGGGACCAGAACCCACCGGCCGTAAACGGCTCGGCCCTCGGGAACGCCTGGTTCGTCTCGGAAATCGCCGAGGCGGGGAGCGCGTCGGATGAGATCGGGCTTGTCGGCAAGGTGGCGCTGGACAGCGTAGCCGTCCTCCGCGCCCCGCTGCCGGAGAACCTGCCGGAATCCGGAAATCGGGAAGCCGGGAGTATCCGGCTCACGGAGTACACCCCGAACCGTCTGACCTACGAATACTCCGCTCCGGAGGCCGGGGTGGCCGTTTTCAGCGAAGTCTTCTACGACGGCGGCTGGAAGGCCTGGCTTGACGGCGACCGTTCGCGGGAAGTGGAAATCTTCGCCGCGGACTGGATACTCCGCGGCGCGGTGCTGCCGGAAGGCGATCACACCCTCACTATGAGCTTTGAGCCGAAGTCCTACATCCAGGGGAAATCAATCTCCCTCGCCAATTCGCTCCTGCTGATTCTTGCGGTGCTTCTTTTCGCTCCGCTGTCTCTTTACAAGAGGAAAAATTGCTAACTTTGCTGTTGCGCTATGGCGAAAGTAATTGAAGATACCCCGCTTCTGAAGCAGTATTTCGAAGTGAAAGCCCAGCACCCCGAAGCGGTGCTGCTCTACCGCGTGGGCGATTTCTACGAGTGCTATTCCTCCGATGCGAACCTTGTTTCCAAGGTCCTCGGCCTGGTGCTTACCAAGAAATCCAACGGGGAGAAAGGCCCGGTCGCGATGGCCGGCTTCCCCCACCACGCCATCGAGGGGTATCTCTCCCGCCTTGTCCGCGCCGGCTACAAGGTCGCCATCTGCGACCAGCTGGAGGACCCCAAGTTCGCCAAAAAGCTTGTCAAGAGGGGTATCACGGAGCTCGTGACCCCGGGCATAGCCTTCGGCGAAGCGATGCTCTCCGGCAAGGAGAACAACTTCCTCGCCGGTCTCGCCTTCGACGGAAGGCAGTGCGGAGCGGCCTTCCTGGACGTTTCCACGGGCGAATTCAAGGTTGCCCAGGGCTCTCTCGAGTACATAGTAACCCTTACGTCTTCGCTCAACCCGAAGGAGCTCGTCATCCCCCGCGGGAGCGAGAAGGCTGTTGCCGAGCGCTTCGGCGAGCGCTATTCGACTAGTCTCGACGAGTGGGCCTTCGTCTATGAATCCTCGGTGGAAAAGCTCAAGAGGCAGTTTGAAGTGGATTCGCTCAAGGGCTTCGCCGTGGAGCAGTTCCCTCTCGGGATCTGCGCCGCCGGCGCCCTCGTGGTGTACCTGGAGCAGACTTTCCACACCGGTCTCAAGAACATACGTTCCATCTCCCGTATCGACGAGGGCAAGTTCGTGTGGATGGACAGGTTCACCCTCAACAACCTCGAAATCTTCCAGAGCGCGTCCGGGCGCGACGGCGTTCCGCTCGTCGATGTGCTCGACAGGTGCTCCTCCCCGATGGGAGCGAGGCTCCTTCGCAACTGGATAGCGCTTCCGGTCCTGGACCTGGACGAACTCAACTCCCGCTATGACGTAACAGGATTTTTCGTCGACAACCCGGAGATCCTCGACGAGGTTGCCTCCGCGATAGGGTCTATGGGAGACCTCGACCGCATCCTGGGGCGCGCCGCCAACGGGAAGATATTCCCGCGCGAGGTGCTCCAGCTCTCCCGCGGCCTCGCCGCCGTGAAGCCGGTGGCTGAAGCCTGCCATGGCAAGGGCTGCGGACCGCTGGACAGCCTGATAGGCTGCCTTGAGGATCTCAGCGACCTCACCTCCCGCATAAGCTCCACGCTTATGGCGGATCCGGCCGCCCAGATAGGGAAGGGACCGGTCATCGCAGAGGGCGTGGACCCCGAGCTCGACGAGCTCAGGCGCATCTCCGGCGGCGGCAAGGATTACCTGCTCGACCTCCAGCAGAGGGAGGCGGAGCGTACCGGCATCCCGTCGCTGAAGATTTCCTACAACAATGTGTTCGGCTACTACATCGAAGTCCGTAACACTTTCCGCGACAAAGTCCCTCCGGAGTGGGTCCGCAAGCAGACCCTCGTGAGCGCCGAGCGCTACATCACTGAAGAGCTCAAGGAATACGAAGAGAAGATACTCACCGCCGAAGACCAGATCTACCGCAAGGAGACCGACATCTTCGCCTCCCTCGTCGCGGACGTCCAGCGCTGCATCCCCGCCATCCAGAACAACAGCCGTATCATAGCCCGTATAGACACTCTCGCCTCATTCGCCTTCTCGGCGTCGGAGAGGGGCTACTGCCGCCCGGTGATGGACTCCTCGCTGTCCCT
>CADAXR010000128.1 GCA_902791945.1 uncultured Bacteroidia bacterium | reverse complement strand
CGCAAGGGATATAAGGCCGTCCGCCTCCGCATCGACGGCTGCATCGGCGGCCACAGCGGCGACGACATCAATAAGGAAAGGGCCAACGCCCTCCAGCAGCTCGCCCGATTCCTCTACACCGAGATCCAGTACGAGTACCAGCTTGTCTTCATCACGGGAGGAAACAAAGCCAATGCAATCGCCCGTGAGGCCGAGGCCGTTATTGCGGTTCCCGCCGGCGAGCTTGCGGACACTGTCGAAGACTTCAAGGCCTTCGGCAAGATTCTTTCCGACGAATTCAGGGTCTGCGTCAGAAGTTCCCGCTCCGGC
Source organism: uncultured Bacteroidia bacterium (assembly GCA_902791945.1). GTDB lineage: Bacteria > Bacteroidota > Bacteroidia > Bacteroidales > UBA932 > Cryptobacteroides. The sequence goes on along the minus strand of CADAXR010000128.1, from coordinate 4,162 downwards.
GAAGGCGATTTCGGAGGAGGACACGCTCAGCATCGTGACGACTCTCGTCGCCTGCCCCCACGGAGTGATAAAGATGAGCCAGGAGATCCCCGGCCTTGTGGAGACTTCGACAAACCTTGCCTCCATCAGGGTCGCCCCCGACGGCAAGGTAAGCATCGTGACGAACCAGCGGAGCTCCTCCAAGAGCGAGCTTCACGCTGCCGCCCAGAAGGTCGAAGCCGCCCTTCTTCTCGGCGGATTCGACGCCGAGTCCTCCGGCGAGTACCCGGGCTGGAATCCCAATGTCAATTCGCCGCTTCTCAAAAAGTGCGTCGCCTCCTACAAGAAGCTCTTCGGCAACGAACCCGTCGTGAAGGCCATCCACGCAGGCCTCGAGTGCGGTCTCTTCCTCGAGAAGTTCCCGGACCTCGACATGGTCTCCTTCGGCCCGACCCTCCGCGGAGTCCACGCTCCCGGCGAGAAGCTGGAGCTGGCTTCGCTGGACAAGTTTACGGCCCTCCTCGTCGATGTCGTCCTTAATATCGGCGAAAAATGCTGACGGCCCCTTCGATGCTCTCCGCCGATTTTCTCAATCTCGGCGCAGATCTCGACTTCGTCAACCGCGAGGCCGACATTATCCACCTGGATGTGATGGACGGGACTTTCGTTCCGAATATCTCCTTCGGTTTCCCGGTCGTGGAGGCGATTGCGGCCAAGGCAGAAAAGCCCATGGACGCGCACCTCATGATCGTGAACCCCGGCAAATACATCGAGCGTTTCGCCAAGGTCGGCGTGGATATGCTCAGCTTCCACTTCGAGGCGGCAGGGGAGGAAAGCCTTTCGCTGATCCAGCGCATCCATTCCTACGACGTCAAGGCCGGCATAGCGATCAACCCGGATGTCCCGGTCGAGAAGATTTTCCACCTTCTCGGTGAAGTGGATTACGTGCTCATTATGAGCGTCTTCGCCGGCTTCGGCGGGCAGAAGTTCATCCCTGAGTCGCTGGAGCGGATCCGCCGCGTCAAAGCCGAGCTCAGGCGCCTCGGCGAGGAGCACGTCATGATCGAAGTCGACGGCGGCGTCGGCCCCTCCAATGCGGCCGCCCTCCGCGAAGCCGGCGCCGACATTCTTGTCGCCGGCAGCTCAGTGTTCAAAGCTAAAGACAGAATAGCTGCCTTGAACGCTTTGAAATCCTGCTGAGATTCAGCGGTATAAATTCGGCACTGAGCTCTGAAGACCGTAGCCGCCCGTGGCTTCGTGAACGGGAGGGGCCCGCGGCTATGCCGTGGGAGGGATAGGACCGAAGGTCCGTAGTCTGAAGAGGTCAGTGCCGAATTTTAAGCTGAATCTCAAATAATGTAGCTCACCTCTTTGAAGAAGTAGCGTTTGAGAGATCCGTCCCGGAGAACGAGGCGGATTTTTCCGTCGGGGTCGATGCCGTCGATGCGGGCGTCGAACTGCTCACCACTCCGGCAGTCGGAGTAGGGGTGGAAGCCGTCGCGGCGATACAGAAGGGAAGTGTAATCCTTCAGGAGGGAAGGGGAGTCCAGGGAACGGAGGTTCTCCAGGAGGATGCTGACGAGTGCGTCACTTTCCCTTCGGATGTCATAATCATCGCCTGTGAGCCTTTTGAGCGAGGTTGGATTCTGGACCTCCGGCGGGAAGGCGGTCTGGTTGAGATTGACCCCGATGCCGAGGATGGTGTCCCTGACAAAACCCTCGGAGACGCTGCTCTCGATAAGCATCCCGGAGACCTTCCTGTCTCCGCAATAGATGTCGTTGGGCCACTTGATGCTGCATCTGACGCCCCTGGAAGCCACATATCCGGCTACGGAAAGGGCGGTACAGGCGGTGATGCGGAATGCTTCCGACGCCCTGACGGCGGGAATGCCGTCCTCTCCGGGACGGACGTACATTGAAAGGGTGATGTTTTCACTGGGACGGGTGAGCCACTTGTTCCCCCTCTGTCCGCGCCCTGCAGTCTGCTCGCGGGCGGCTATGACTGACAAATTGTCAATCGCGGGAATACGCCTCCTGATCTCGTCAGAGGTCGAATCTACACTGTCAAGCCAGATTATTCCGCCAGCTGTTTCCATTGGTTAGGATTTTGATTATATTTGCAGGACAGTGCAAATTTAATTGTTTTTTATGATAACTCACGACTTACGCCTGATTGCCGACGCCGCAATCGACAAGAAAGCCGAAAATGTAGTCTCCATAGACCTCAGAAGCCTTGACGGAGCGATTTCAGACTGGTTCGTCATCTGCGACGCCTCCAACACGACGCAGGTTGCCGCCATCTCCGACAACATACAGAAATTGATGAAGGAAGAAGGCCACAAGCTCCTTCGCTCGCAGGGCGAAGAGAACGCCTTCTGGATCATCCTCGACTACGGCAATATCCTCGTCCACATATTCCTCCGCGAATACCGCGAATTCTACCGCCTCGAAGATCTCTGGGCCGACGTGCCCCGCAAGGAGTACAAAGAAAGGCGCAAACCCAAACCCAAAACCAAATCCGAGGAATAATGGCCCGCAAGCAGAATCCGAAAGGGAAGACCAGGGTCTTCAGGATCAACCTGAGCTGGCTCTATATCCTTTTATTGATAGGTATAGGCTACCTCCTGTTCAGCAGGGGCTCTTCCAACCCTCAGAAGGTGGAGTGGCCCGAGGTGCAGGAGATGGTCTCCAAAGGTGACGTGGAGGAGATAACCTTCGTCCGCAACGACTACCAGGGCTACATCAAGATCAAGCCCGAGCGCCTTTCCCGCTACGCCGACCGCTTCGGCGCTTCCGGCGTTCCCAGGAAGTCGCCCCACTTCTTCTTCCTCGTTTCCGAGAAATTCAACCCGGAGCAGAGTTTCGCCGAGCTGGGCGAGGCTTTCGGCCCCGTGGATTACAAGATCAAGAATAACGACAGGGTCTGGGGCAACGTCCTCGAGTGGATATTCTGGCCCATCATGATGATACTTCTCTGGGTCTGGATGTTCCGCGGACTCGGCAGGAATATGGGCGGCGGCCCCGGCATACCCGGCGGCAATCCTTTCGACGTGGGCAAGGCCAAGGGCAAGCTCGCCGAGAAGGATGAGAAGACCAAGGTGACGTTCAAGGACGTCGCCGGTCTCTACGGCGCCAAGGAGGAAGTGATGGAGATCGTCGATTTCCTCCGCAACCCCAAGAAATACACCGCCCTTGGCGGCAAAATCCCCAAGGGAGCCCTCCTCGTGGGCCCTCCCGGCACCGGCAAGACCCTTCTTGCGAAGGCTGTCGCCGGCGAAGCCGACGTGCCGTTCTTCTCGATCTCGGGCTCCGATTTCGTGGAGATGTTCGTCGGCGTGGGCGCCTCCAGGGTGCGCGACCTTTTCCGCCAGGCGAAGGAAAAGGCGCCCTGCATCGTCTTCATCGATGAGATCGACGCGGTGGGCCGCGCCCGTTCGCGTAACGCCGGCTTCACCTCCAACGACGAAAGGGAGAACACCCTGAACCAGCTTCTGACCGAGATGGACGGCTTCGGGACCAATTCCGGCGTCATCGTCCTCGCGGCGACAAACCGCGCGGACATTCTCGACTCCGCCCTTATGAGGGCCGGCCGTTTCGACAGGCAGATCCACGTGGAGCTCCCCGAGCTCAAGGAGAGGGAAGAGATCTTCCAAGTCCACCTCCGTGGAATAAAGGTCTCCCCGGACTTCGACATCAAGCTGATGGCGAAGCACACTCCGGGCTTCTCCGGCGCCGACATCGCCAACGTCTGCAACGAGGCCGCCCTCACTGCGGCCCGTCACGGCCACAAGGCTGTGATGCAGGAAGACTTCCTTGAGGCTGTGGACCGCATCGTCGGCGGCCTCGAGAGGAAGGAGTCCACAATCATGACTCCCGCCGAGAAGCGCACGACCGCCTATCACGAGGCCGGCCACGCCCTCGTCGGCTGGCTCCTGCCGTATGCCGACCCCGTGATGAAGGTCAGCATCATCCCGCGCGGCAACGCCCTCGGCCTGACGTGGTACCTTCCGGAGGAGAGGAAGAATTCCTCGAAGAGCGTCATCATCGACAGGATGTGCGCCCTCATCGCCGGCCGCGTGGCGGAGGAAATCATCAACGGAGAGCCCTCCACGGGCGCTCTCAACGACCTTGAGAGGATGACCAAGATCGCCTATGCGATGGTCCAGTACTACGGCATGAGCGA
>CADAXR010000127.1 GCA_902791945.1 uncultured Bacteroidia bacterium | reverse complement strand
GCCGACAGCCTGATTATCTCCGGCCTCGTGCCCACGATGATTAGAAGCTTCAGCTTCCCGTTATTCTTGAATTGTGCCATATTATATTAGATTTCTATTCCACTGGTTCGAAGAAGGTGTCCGGACGGCCGGGGTCGAAGAGCTCGTTGGCCCACATGAGGGTGATCAGTGGCTCGGTCTCGGAGAGATTGATGATGTTGTGGGTGTAGCCCGGGAGCATGTGGACGGCCTGGATATTCTCGCCGGAGACCTCGAAGTCAAGGACCTCGTCGGAGCCTATGCGACGTTCCTGGATGAGGGCGCGGCCGGAGACGACGATGAAAAACTCCCATTTGGTGTTGTGCCAGTGCTGGCCTTTTGTCACCCCGGGATTGGATATATTCACGGAGAACTGGCCGTTGCCAAGAGTCTTTACGAGCTCGGTGAAGGAGCCGCGCTCGTCCACGTTCATCTTCAGCGGGAATGCCACTTTCTCCTTCGGCAGATAGCTCAGGTAGGTGCTATACAGCTTCTTGGCGAAACTGCCGGCCGGAATCTCCGGCACCACCAGCGTCCGCGGCTGCTCCGCGAACCCCTTCAGCAGCCCCACGATCTCCCCCAGCGTCGCCTTGTGCGTCACCGGCACATAGCAGTAGCGGCCTTCACTCGGTATAACCGTCAATCCATCGAACTCGCAGCGGTGCTCCTCCCCCTTCAGGGCGGCGATCATCTCGTCCACGAGGTCGTCGATGTAGAGGAGCTCGAGCTCCACCGACGGGTCGTTGACCGTGTAGGGCAGGTCGTTAGCAATGGCGTTGCAGAACGTCGCCACGGCGCTGTTGTAGTTGGGCCGGCACCATTTCCCGAACAGGTTCGGAAAACGGTAGACGAGCACTCGGGGCCGCAGCCCGGCGCAGGCGGCATCACCGCCCGCCGCGATCTCCTCGCCATAGCGGAGAAAAAGGTCCTCGCCCGCCTTCTTTGAGCGGCCGTATTCTGAATCGCCGAAACGGCCCGTGAGCGAAGCCTGCTGGCTGGAGGCGAGCATCACGGGACACCTGTTCCCGTGCTTTTTCAATGTATCCAGCAGTGTCGAGGCGAACCCGAAGTTGCCCGCCATGAACTCAGCCTGGTCCTTCGGCCTGTTGACCCCGGCGAGGTTGAACACGAAGTCCGCCTCCGCGCACCACGCATCCATCTCCTCCGCCGTCGAGTCAAGGTCGTACTCGAACACCTCCTCCACAGACACTCCCCCACGGCTCCTGTCCTTCCCGTCCCTAATGTTTTTCAGCGCCCAGCACAGATTCTTCCCCACAAACCCCTTCGCTCCGGTGACTAATATTTTCATTTGTTAAGCTCCTCCTGAATGTATTCCAGCGCGGCGATCTTCGCTTTGGTCTCGGCGAGGTCGAGGCGGCGGGTGTTGTTGGAGTTGAATTCGTCGATGAGGACGGCTTTCTTGTTGCCCTCGGTGAAGAATTTGTCGTAGTTGAGGGTGCGGTTGTCGGCGGGTACGCGGTAGAAGTTGCCCATATCCTCGGCCTTCGACGCCTCCTCCTTTGTGAGGAGCGTCTCGTACATTTTCTCGCCGTGGCGTATGCCGATGACTTTTATATCTTCCTTCCTGCCGCCGAAAAGCTCGCAGACGGCCTCGGCCTGGGTCCGGATGGTGCAGGCGGGGGCCTTCTGGACGAGGATGTCGCCGTTGCTGCCGTGTTCGAATGCGAACAGCACGAGGTCCACGGCCTCGTCGAGGGACATTATGAATCGCGTCATCGACGGCTCGGTGAGGGTTATCGGCTGCCCGGCGCGGATCTGGTCGATCCACAGCGGGATGACGCTGCCGCGGCTGCACATCACGTTGCCGTAGCGGGTGCAGCATATTTTCGTTTCACCGGAATAACGGCTCTTCGCAACCGCGACCTTCTCCTCGATGGCCTTGGTGATGCCCATCGCGTTGATCGGATAGGCCGCCTTGTCGGTCGAAAGGCAGATGACCGCCTTCACCTTGGCCTCTATGGCCGCGGTCAGGACGTTGTCGGTCCCTATCACGTTGGTCCGCACGGCTTCCATCGGGAAGAACTCGCAGGACGGCACCTGCTTCAGCGCCGCCGCATGGAAGATGTAATCCGTCCCTGGGATGGCCATACGGCAGGACTCCAGGCTCCTCACGTCGCCGATGTAGAACTTGATCTTGTGCGCCACATCGGGAAACTTCGCCTGATACTCGTGCCTCATGTCGTCCTGCTTCTTCTCGTCACGCGAGAAGATGCGGATTTCTTTGATGTCCGTCCTGAGAAACCTCCTCAGCACCGCATTCCCGAAGGATCCGGTTCCTCCGGTGATCATCAGTGTCTTGTCTTTAAAAATGCTCATTACTTTATATTATTTCATTTTCACTTTTACTACCACCTTCCTCACCTTGACTGGCTCGCGGAGAGAGAGGCAGGGCATGTGGCCGTCCTGGGGGAAGAGGATGGCGAAGCAGCCGTTACCGATGGGGAGGCGCTGGGCGGGGACGAGGCCGGTGTCGGCGAGGAAAAGGATGTCCTTGGCGGGATCGTATGCCGTGGTCTCCTTCAGGTACTCCAGCGGCTGGCAGGCAATCTGCTCTTCTCCTGCGAGAAGATACTGGATGTCGATGTATTCGCGGTGCGCTTCAAAGCCCTTTTCGTTGACGGGCTTCGTGACGTACTCCGAGACGATGGCCCGTGCGCGGGGAGAAATCTCATAAACGCCGACCGGGGTCTCCGGCGACATCTGCTTCAGATAAGCCAGACCCTCGCGGATGCCTTCCGACAGGCCAGCGTAGGTCTCCAAATTTTCAATTTTGTCGTAGATCATATTGCTTGATTATTTCTTGTCAATCCTTCCTGAACAGGTCCCGCGTGTAGACCTTGTCCGCGACGTCGTCGAGGGCGGGGTCGTAGCGGTTGGCGATGATGGCGTCCGAGGACGCCTTGAAGGCGGCGAGGTCGTTCACGACCTTGCTGCCGAAGAATGTGGTGCCGTCCCCGAGGGCCGGCTCATAGACGATGACGCGCGCGCCTTTGGCTTTGATGCGCTTCATGATGCCCTGGATCGCGCTCTGGCGGAAGTTGTCGGAGCCGGTCTTCATCGTGAGGCGGTAGACCCCGATGGTGACGTCCTTCTCCGCGGCGGCGTCCCAGGCGTTGCGGCCGGAGTAGCTGTAGTAGCCGGCCCTTTCGAGCACCCTGTCGGCGATGTAGTCCTTACGGGTACGGTTGCTGTCCACGATAGCTTTTATGAGGTTTTCCGGCACATCGTTGAAGTTGGCGAGCAGCTGCTTGGTGTCCTTCGGCAGGCAGTAGCCGCCGTAGCCGAACGACGGGTTGTTGTAGTGGTCACCGATACGCGGATCCAGGCACACCCCCTCGATGATCGCCCTCGTGTCGAGGCCCTTCATCTCGGCGTAGGTGTCGAGCTCGTTGAAATAGCTCACGCGCAGCGCCAGGTAGGTGTTCGCAAACAGCTTCACCGCCTCCGCCTCCGTACTCCCCATCAGCAGCACCGGCACATCCTCCTTCACCGCCCCCTCCTTCACCAGCGCCGCAAACCTCTCCGCCGCGTGACGAAGAGATTTCTCGGCTTCGCTCGAAATGACAGAGGCATCTTCGCTTGAATTGACAGAGGGGGGCGCGTCGGCTATTTTGTCATTTCGACCGAGCGGAGCGAGCGGAGAAATCTCGTCGTACCCTACGATTATGCGGCTGGGATACAGGTTGTCGTAGAGCGCCTTGCTCTCCCGGAGGAACTCCGGCGCGAAGATGATGCGCGGGGTTACGACGCGGAAGCTGCAGTCCGCGAGCCTCTCGCGGTAACTGAATTTCTCCCGCACGGCGGCCGTGTACCCCACAGGCACTGTAGATTTTATCACCATTACTGCCTCCGGGTTCACCTCCAGCACCATCTCTATCACCTCCTCCACATGCGACGTGTCGAAGAAATTCTTCTTCGGATCATAATTGGTCGGCGTCGCGATCACAACATAATCCGCCCCCCTGTACGCCTCCCTCCCGTCGAGCGTCGCCCTCAGGTTCAGCTCCTTCTCCGCAAAGTATTTCTCAATGTACTCATCCGCTATCGGACTCACCCTCCGGTTGATCTTCTCCACCTTCTCCTCCACCACATCCACCGCCACAACCTCATTCCTCTGCGACAACAGCGCCGCCATACTCAACCCCACATACCCCGTCCCCGCAATTGCTATCTTCATATCTCTTTATTTAAATTTTCGTTATTTCCCATTTTGTGCACCAACTCTCCATTTCCCCCTCCCGTACACATATCCACCCCCATTTTGTGCACCAACTCTCCATTTCCCCCTCCCGTACACATATCCACCCCCATT
>CADAXR010000126.1 GCA_902791945.1 uncultured Bacteroidia bacterium | reverse complement strand
CATCATCCGAGCATCGCCCTTATGGCCCCGGCGCCGGCGAACTTGGAGAAGCCGCCCTTGTCATCGGGAACGATGAGCGTCGGCGCCTGCTTTACGCCGTATGCCGTCGTGAGTTCGGGATTGTCCTCGGCGAGGACCTCGTCGTATTCAAATCCCGCCTTGTCCATGTAGGCGCGCGCGATCTTGCAGTTCGGGCAGTTGACCCTGGCGAAGAGCGTGGCCTTGGTGAGGCCCGAAGCTGCCGCGGGAGCCCTGGAACCTTCTTCCTTCTCAGCTATCCTCGCCGTCGCCACTCCCTCGGGCAGGGGCCCCTTGTGGGTGAGCCTGCTGTCGGCCAGAACATATTCCCTCCTGTCCCTGTACTCCTGGGTCTTGCCGATGTTCCAGTTCTGGACGGGCCTGTAGTAGCCTGTGATGCGGCTGTAGACCTCGGTCGGCTCGCCGCAGTGCGGGCATACGAACTGTTCGCCGTTGAGGTACCCGTGGGTCTTGCAGACGGAGTATGTCGGGGAGAGCGTGTAGTAAGGCAGCTTGTAGTTCTCGGCGATCGTCCGCACCAGCTTCGCCGCCGCCTGCCAGTCGGGGAGCTTCTCGCCCAGGAAGGCGTGGAAGACCGTGCCGGAGGTGTAGAGCGTCTGGAGGTCGTCCTGGATGTCGAGGGCCGCGAAAACGTCATCGGTGTATCCGACGGGCAGGTGCGAGGAGTTCGTGTAGTAAGGATCCCCGTTCTGGTTCGCGGTGATGATATCCGGGAACTGCTCCTTGTCGTGCTTCGCGAGCCTGAAGGCCGTGGACTCGGCCGGAGTAGCCTCGAGGTTGAAGAGGTCGCCGTACTTCTCCTGGTAGTCGGACAGGCGCGTCCTCATGTGGTTGAGGACATCCTTCGTGAACTGCTGGGTCTCGGCGGAGGTCATGTCCTTGCGGATCCATTTCGCGTTGAGGCCCGCCTCGTTCATGCCGACGAGGCCGATGGTCGAGAAGTGGTTGTTGAAGTTGCCGAGATAGTACTTCGTGTAGGGGTAGAGGCCTTCGTCGAGCAGCTTCGTGATGACCTTGCGCTTGATATCCAGAGATCTGGCGGCCAGATCCATCAGGTGATCGAGCCTTCTGTAGAAGTCGCTCTCATTGGCGGAGAGATACGCGAGCCTCGGCATGTTGATCGTGACGACGCCGATGGAGCCCGTGGACTCGCCGGAGCCGAAATATCCGCCGGACTTCTTGCGAAGCTCTCTCAGGTCGAGTCTCAGGCGGCAGCACATGGACCTGACGTCGCTCGGCTCCATGTCGCTGTTGATGTAGTTCGAGAAATAGGGCGTGCCGTATTTCGCGGTCATCTCGAAGAGGAGCTTGTTGTTCTCGGTGTCGGACCAGTCGAAGTCCCTCGTGATCGAGTAGGTCGGGATCGGGTACTGGAAGCCCCTGCCGTTGGCGTCGCCCTCGATCATGATGTCGATGAAGGCCTTGTTGACCATGTCCATCTCTTTCTTGCAGTCGCCGTAGGTGAAGTCCGTCTCCTTGCCGCCGACTATCGCCGGGAGATCCTTGAGGTCAGCCGGGACTGTCCAGTCGAGCGTTATGTTGGAAAACGGCGCCTGGGTGCCCCATCTGGAGGGCGTGTTGACTCCGAAGACGAAGCTCTGGATGCACTGCTTGACTTCCTTGTAGTTGAGGTTGTCGATCTTGACGAAGGGCGCGAGATAGGTGTCGAAGGATGAGAAGGCCTGTGCGCCCGCCCACTCGTTCTGCATGATGCCCAGGAAGTTGACCATCTGGTTGCAGAGGGTGCTCAGATGGCTCGCCGGGGAGGAGTTGATCTTGCCCGGGATGCCGAGGCCCTGCTGGATGAGCTGCTTTAAACTCCAGCCCGCGCAGTAGCCGGTTAGCATCGACAGGTCGTGCAGATGGAAGTCGCAGTTCCTGTGCGCGTTCGCGATCTCCTCGTCGTAGATCTCGCTGAGCCAGTAGTTGGCCGTGATGGCGCCGGAGTTGGACAGGATCAGTCCGCCGACGGAGTAGGTCACCGTCGAGTTCTCCTTGACGCGCCAGTCGAGCACGTTGACATAGCTGTTAACGGTCTCTTTGTAATCGAGATAGGTGGACTTCATGTTGCGGAGCTTCTCTCTCTGCTTGCGGTAGAGGATGTAGGCCTTGGCGACCTGCTCGTAGCCCGCCCTGGAGAGCACCGTCTCGACGCTGTCCTGGATATCTTCGACGGCGATCAGCCCGTTCTTTACCTTCGGAACGAAGTCCGATGTGACCTTGAGTGCCAGAAAGTCTATGACGCTCTGGTTATACTCGGTGTCTGTGGCATCGAAGGCCTTGCGGATCGCGTCAGCGATCTTCGTGATGTCGAAATCGACGGTCTTCCCGTCACGTTTTGTTACTCTGTACATTTTTCTCTTTCTCCCTGAAAACAAGCAGTAGTTTATATGCGAATATAGCAAACGGAATCAATATCAGAGGCCCCTGAGCTTCGCGCCCGGTATTATCTCCCTCACGGCCTCGAGCAGCTCCTTCATCTCCGCCTCGCCGAAGGCCCCGAGCCCCCGCGGATCTATGAGGTTCCCGCTGTCTTTGTACTGCTGGAGCCAATACTCTTTCGCGCCTTCTATCCAGCGGGCGGCCCCTTGGAGGCTCTCCTTCGTGTGAAGCCCTTTTACGACGGTCGTTCTGAACTCGTAATCGCAGCGCCCTTCGAGCAGAAGGTCCCTGCTCCTCGCAACGCCGGTGATGTCGAAGTTCTTCAGTCCCGCGGTCTCGCCGTAGAGCGAAGGGTCGTTCTTTACGTCCATGGCGACTCTGTCGACGAGCCCTTCCTCAATGAGCGCTTCGAGCATCTCCGGATTCGTGCCGTTGGTGTCGAGCTTGACGAGAAAGCCCAGGTCCTTTATCCTTTTTATAAATAAAGGCAGCTCCCTCTGCAGCGTGGGCTCCCCGCCGGTTATCGCGACCCCTTCCAGAATGCCCTTTCTCTTATTCAGAAAAGAAAAGAACTCTTCTTCGTCGAGAAAAGTTCCACCGTCTATGTCCGTTACGAGCAGAGCATTGTGACAGAAGGGACAGCGGAAATTACAGCCCGGAGTGAAAACAGTGCAGGCCGTCTTCCCCGGGAAATCCAGCAGTGTTAACTTTTGAAGCCCGGCGATGAGCAACTGGCCTCAGCCTCCTTTGTTTCGTGCAGGACATATATTACTCCGGGTCCATTCTTCTGTCAACAGCAAAACACAAGATATTGAAAATTTTCCCCAATTGTAACCGATTTTTTACAATATTTGGTGTTTGTCAAAACCGGCTCCAATGCTCGCGGATCGGTCGTTTGAGCCCTGTTTCAGGGCCTTTCCCCACTGTTTTTCTGTAAATAAATGTAATTTCCTGTTGACTTTATCCATTTTATCTGCTAAAGTACGTACATCTTTTCGGAAGAGGCAATCCAATGAATTTCTTTTTTGCATCGGAATACCGTTATTACTATTACTCCGGCAGCAATAAGTAATAGCGTTTTGCGGTGCGATCTTAACGTTAACCCAGAGTCTGCACGCAAAACGGGCAGGCTCTTAAATTTTATCGGGAGGAAAACAAAATGAAAAAAGCATTTGCACTGGTCCTTGCCGTCTGCATGGTCTTCGCGCTCTGCGCCTGCGGAGCTTCATCCGCCAAGGCAGAAGAGGAGAGCTACACGGTCGGCGTATGCCAGCTCGTACAGCACCCCGCCCTCGACGCGGCCACCGAAGGCTTCCAGGCTGCTTTGAAAGACAAGCTCGGCGATAAAGTCAAGGTGGATGTACAGAACGCCTCCGGCGACAGCCCCACCTGCTCGGTCATAGTCAACCAGTTCGTCAGCGACCAGGTCGACCTCATCATGGCAAACGCCACCCCGGCCCTTCTCGCGGCCCAGTCCGCTACAGGCGATATCCCCATACTCGGCACCTCCATCACGGACTACGCCTCCGCCCTCGGCATTGAGGACTGGAACGGCGCCACAGGCATCAACATCTCCGGCACCTCCGACCTCGCCCCCCTCGACGGTCAGGCCGCGATGATCAAAGAGCTCTTCCCGGACGCTGAGCGCGTAGGCGTCCTCTACTGCTCCGCGGAGCCCAACTCCAAGTACCAGGCCGACACCATCGACCAGATACTCGCCGACCTCGGCTACACCGTCACCGAATACACCTTCGCCGACTCCAATGACGTCGCCAGCGTGACCGCGACAGCCGTCGGCGAGAACGACGTCCTCTACATCCCGACAGACAACACCGCCGCCTCCTGCACCGAGGCCATCAACAACGTGGCCCTGCCCGCCGGAGTCCCCATAGTCTGCGGCGAAGAGAACCTCTGCAAGGGCTGCGGCCTTGCCACCCTCTCCA
>CADAXR010000125.1 GCA_902791945.1 uncultured Bacteroidia bacterium | reverse complement strand
GACACGAGGAAGTTCAATTTCAACATCGTCAGCGAGGAGTCGGACAGCACGACCCTCGTGATGAGGCTTCCTTTCTCGGGCGGCGGATACATCGAGCAGCGCTACTCCCTTGAGCCCGACAGCTACGACCTCCGCGAGGAGTTCGCCCTCGTCGGCATGCAGGGCGTCATTCCCCGCAACGTCAACTCCATGGACGTTGATTTCGAGGTCACGATGCCCCGTATGGAGAAGGGATACCAGAACGAGACCCGCTACTCCCGCCTCAATTTCTACAGCCCCGGCGACAAGAAGCCAGACAATGTCGGCAACAACGGCCGCAGCGGCAAGAAGAGGATCGATTCCAGCATAGGCTGGTTCGCTTTCCAGCAGCAGTTCTTCTCCGTCATCATGGACGCTCCGCAGAACTTCTCCTCCGGAGAGTTCTCCGCCGATTTCTTCCAGGAGGGCGACGAAAGCCACGACCTGATGGCCTGCAAGGCCCTTATGAGGGTGGACATCGAGCCCGGCAAGGAGAGGATTTCGGTTCCCTTCGAGTATTACCTCGGCCCGAACCACTTCCAGACACTCAAGGCCTACGACCGCAAGTATGAGAAGATCATCCCCCTCGGCGGATGGCTCGTCGGATGGTTTACGAGGTTTGTCATCATCCCTCTTTTCAACTGGCTCCACAAGTTCATCTCCAACTTCGGACTTATCATCCTCCTGATGACCCTCGTCATCAAGATCGTCGTCTTCCCGTTTGCCTACAAGTCCTATTCTTCCTCCGCGAAGATGCAGGCCCTGAAGCCCTGGATGGACAAGATCAACGAAAAGTATCCGAAGCAGGAGGATGCTATGGAGAAGCAGAAGGCCACCATGGAACTCTACCGGAAGGCCGGCGTGTCGCCTATGGGCGGCTGCCTGCCGATGCTCCTTCAGTTCCCGATCCTGTGGGCTATGTTCCGCTTCTTCCCGGCCTCCATCGAGCTCCGCCAGCAGAGTTTCCTCTGGGCGGACGACCTGAGCGCCTACGATTCAATCCTGGACTTCGGCTTCAGGATTCCTCTCCTCGGAGACCACATCTCGCTGTTCGCCCTCCTTATGGCTGTCTCCATGTTCTTCTACTCGAAGATCGTGTCCGGGAACCAGATGAGCGGCAACGACCCCAACGCCAAGATGATGCGCTTCATGAGCATCTGGATGATGCCCATCATGATGTTCTTCATCTGTAACAACCTTTCTTCCGGCCTCAGCTACTACTACCTGCTTTCGAACCTTATCACCATGGCGGAGACCACGGTAATCAAGAAGTGGTTCGTGAAGCCGGCTGACATCGCAGCTAAGATCAAGGCGGCGGAAGGCAAGCCTGTCCAGAAATCCAAGTGGCAGCAGCGTCTCGAGGAAGCCCAGAAGATGCAGCGCCAGATGGCCGCCGAGCAGGCGAAGAAGAACAGGAAGAGATGATAGCCTCCTCTCTCAAAAGTATTCTGGAACGACTGCCACAGGGTGTGCGCCTTGTGGCAGTTTCCAAATTCCACCCTGCCGAGGCCGTCCTGGAGGCCTACAGGGCAGGGCAGAGGCTCTTCGGAGAGAGCCGCCCCCAGGAGCTTGAGGCCAAGGCCGCCGTCCTTCCTTCCGACATCGAGTGGCATTTCATCGGCCATCTCCAGACCAACAAACTGAAGAAGGTGCTTCCCTACGTCTCGATGGTAGAGTCCGTCGATTCGCTGCACCTTCTGGAGGCCATATCCCGCTGGGGCGTCGATAACGCCCGCCGCATCGACATCCTCCTCGAACTCCACCTCGGCGCCGAGCAGACCAAGCAAGGCTTCACCGAGGACGAAATCCTGGAGATAGTGCGAGCTCAGTCGGTGACCGTGGCCTCTTCCGCCATCGATGTGCCGCCTACCCTCGCCGCCGCCGAGCTTCAACCCGCCTCCGCCGGCGAACCGCCGACAGCCACCTACCCGGGCGTGCGGATCCGGGGGCTGATGGGGATGGCGACGAACACGCCGGACGAGAGCGTCGTGAAGGCGGACTTCGAGCGCATCGCGGCCCTGTGGCGCCGCATCCGCTCTGAGCACCCCGCCCTTCAGGACTCCTTCACCGAGCTTTCCATCGGCATGTCCTCCGACTGGCCCCTCGCCGTCGCCTCCGGCTCCACCCTCGTCCGCATCGGCACCGCCATCTTCGGCTCCCGCTCCTACTGACCGTGCCCAATGGGTCGGGAAAGTGTCCATTAGGAGCAAAAAAGCCCATTTTTGCTCCTAATGTGCCGGAAAATTTCCCATTGGGCACGCCTGACCTTCAATGAGTTAAATGTCAAGTCTTAAATAAGCGTTTAAAAATTGCTGGAGCCGGCAAAAATACTCATATTTGTCCGGTCGGATAAGCCACCGGCGGGACTGATATGAAAAAGTATTTTTTGCTCTCCTCAGAACATCTGGAGGACGGATTATGGTTCAGGGACGACAGTGATTTTATTGTCGCGATGAATCATGTAGCGATTGAGGCATCAAAGTTCGGCGGGGTGGTGAAGGTGGTTGCTTTCGTCCTGATGTCCAACCATGTCCACTTTGTTCTTTTTGGGAGAAAGGAGGATGTAATAGCATTTATCACCTCCTTCAAGAGAAGGTATTCGCACTACTTTTCTAAAAGATACGGCGAAAACAAGCTCTTGAAACACAACGATCTGGACGTGGCGGAGATTTCGTGGGAGGACGACGGTCTGCAAAGGGCTATTGCATACGTTCAGATGAATCCCGTCGCCGCGAGAATCTGTTCTCATCCGACTCAGTATCAGTGGGGGAGCGGCTGTGCTTTTTTCAATTCAAAAAAACGTCCCGGTAAATGTCTGGAAGATATTTCAGGGCGGACAAAGAGGCTGCTGTTTCACAGTCATTGCTCTCTTCCTGAAAAATGGAAGATGGGTTATGACGGCTTCGTCCTCCCTGAAGATTACGTCGATGTGGCAACCGTTGAGAAACTGTTCCATACTCCAAACAATTTGAATTATTTTTACAACACATCTTCAAAGGCAAAAAAACGACTGGAGTCTGAACATAAGGACCTTCCGGCTTTCAGGGATCAGACGATCCTCCTGGCCCTTCCGGACATTTGCAGGAGCCTTTTCGGCACAGATTCGTTTGACGGTCTTTCTCAGAAAGAAAAGAAAGAACTCATCCTTCAGCTGCGCTACCGTTTCAGTGCGGACATTACACAAATTGCCAGGGTATGTGGAATAACATACTCTGAGGCGGCGAGGATCAGGGAGGGTTTTAGCGGTTTTTGAGCTCGGAGATCATGGCGGCGGCGACTTTGCGTGAGGCGCCGGAGCCGCCGAGGAGTTCGCGGATTTCGGCGTAGTCGGCCTTCATTCGCTCACGGTAGGGGAGGTCCGTGACGAGGCGGGTGATTTCACGGGCGGACTCTTCCGGGGTGAAATCGTACTGGATGAGCTCCCGGAAGGAGAGACGTCCGAGGATGAGGTTGCCGAGGGAGATGAACTTGATGTGGTCCATCACATTGACGACATAATTCGCGAGGAACGCCGTCACGAACGATGTGCTCCAGCAGACAACCTGCGGAGTCCCGAGAAGGGCGGCCTCCAGGGAGGCGGTGCCGCTGTTGACGAGCGCGGCGTCGGCGAAGGAAAGTATGTCGTAGGTGCGCCCGAACAGCACTTTTACGTAGTCACGGCCCTCAATGTAGGGCTCGTAGTCTTCCATAGTCCTTGCGGGGGCGCCGCCGACGAGGAACTTGTGGCCGGCGAATTCCGGCGTGGCGTGGAGGATGTCCGCCATTTTCATGGCTACGGGCATCGTGCGGGAGATCTCACCCTTGCGCGAGCCGGCGAGGATGGCGATGTATCTGCCCTCCTCGGGCCTTGTCAGCACCGCGCTGTCGATTGCGTCCACAAGCGGATTGCCTTCATATATATAAGGTATGCCGGCCTGGTCAAAGTATTCTTTCTCAAAGGGAAAGACTATGAACATCCTGTCCACCCATGCTTTGAGCTTGCGGTTTCTGCTTTCGCGGGAAGCCCAGGTCTTTGGGGCTATGTAGTAGAAGACCTTGATCTTCCTGTAGTGGCAGAAGCGGGCGATCTTCATGTTGAACCCCGGATAATCGACGAGAATCACCACATCCGGCTTCCAGGCAAGGATGTCCTCCTTGCAGGCCTTGAGCTTCTCAGCGATCTTTGAAATGTTTTTCACGACATCGCTCATGCCCATCACGGCAGTGTCCTTGTAGTCACGCACTTTGGTGCCGCCGACGGCCTCCATCATCTCCCCGCCGAAGAAGCGGAAATCAGCATCAGGGTCTTCTGCGAGAAGGCCCTTCATAAGATTGGATGCGTGGAGGTCGCCGGAAGCTTCGCCGGCTATGAGGTAGTATTTCACTTCTTGAAGTCTTTGTTCAATCCAAGGGAATGAAGGTGCTTGATCT
>CADAXR010000124.1 GCA_902791945.1 uncultured Bacteroidia bacterium | reverse complement strand
ATCAAGTACGGGCTGGGCCGGGCGAAGTACCGGCGCATCCCCGTGCCCGATTTCAGCCGGCAGCTGGATACCGTACAGAACAGCCTCCTGGCCTCCATCCACAACGTCTTCGAGCTGGGTGTGGACCAGGTCATCGCCGAGAACAAGGAGCAGCACTACATCCAGGACCGGATGGAGAGCACGGGCTACACCCCGCAGGCAGACACCCTGGCGGCACCGGCCTCCGTGGCGGACTCCGTGGCCCTCATGACCCGCCGCTTCGAGCAAGCCTCCGCGGAATTGGACAAAGAAACCCTGAAGGAGGAGGTGCTCGAGGTCATTTCGGGCGAAGCGATGAAACCCACCCCTCCTGTCATTTCGAGCGAAGCCGAGAAATCTGAATCATGAATAGTTTCGAGTATATCGAGGTGTCCGTCCGCCTGGAGCCCTTCTCCGAAGAGACGGCCGAAATGCTGATGGCGGAACTCGCCGAACTGCCGTACGATTCGTTCGTAACGGAGGAGCCGGTCCTGAAGGCCTATATCCCCCTGTCGGAATACCGCCCGGGCGACCTGAAGGTCGTCCTGAGCGGCTATCCCGACGTGGCCGGATTCGAGGCCGTCCCCATCCAGGGCCAGAACTGGAACAAGGAGTGGGAGAGCCGCTTCGAGCCCATCGTCGTGGACGGGGTCGTCACGATCAAGGCCGGTTTCAACGAGAATGTCCCCCGCACGCGGTTCAACATCTGGATCGACCCGGAGATGGCCTTCGGCACCGGTTCGCACAACACGACCTACATGATGATGCAGCGGATGCTGGGAATCGAGAATCTCATCAAGGGGCGTGTCGTCCTGGACATGGGCTGCGGCACCGCCATCCTGGGCATCCTCGCCGCCAAGATGGGCGCGCGGAAGGTCTTTGCGGTCGACATCGACGCGGTCGCCGCCCGATCCGCCTGGGGCAACGCCCGCTGGAACCGCGTCTCCCGCCGCGTGGAAACCGCATGTGGCGACGCCTCCCTCCTCCAGATGGGCTCCTACGATGTCATCTTGGCGAATATCCATCGGAACATCCTGCTGGAAGACATGCCGACTTACGTGCGCTCCTTGCGGCATGGCGGCCGCCTCCTGATGTCCGGCTTCTACGAGGCCGACATCCCCGCCCTGCAGGAGCGCGCCGCCTCCCTCGGCCTCACCTTCATCGGCCAGACCCTCCGCGAAGAATGGGCCTGCGTGGAGTTCGCCCGTCCCTGACCTTGTCATTTCGAGCGAAGGGACTTCTGTCATTTCGAGCGAAGTCGAGAAATCTCACCTTTTTTCATTACCTTTGCATTCCCTAACCATGCGGGTGTGTTGGAATTGGTAGACAACCCAGACTTAGGATCTGGTGGCGCAAGCCGTGGGGGTTCGAGTCCCCCCACCCGTACACGCGATTGAGCCCGGCCGTCGAAGGCCGGGCTTTCGCGTACGGGTATGGGGGGACTCCGTCTGTTCACCGTTACCCCTCCCCTAAATCCCCTCCCTCGGGGAGGGGACTCGGCGGCAGAAGCCGCCGTTCGCCTGTAGGCTCAGTCGCTTCGCTCCGAAAATTGCTTCGATTCAATGTTTGTGCAGTGCCAAGGCTAATCTTTGCTCTTTCGCAAGACTCCCGTCGAATGGAACCGCCTGAATTATAAACAATTACATATTTTTGTCCGAGCACAATAGTCCAGTCAATTATCGATAAGTGGCTGACTTATTGAGCATTACATTCGACGGCCAAATCTGTCGACATTTATTCAGGCTGGGTATATCACCGGCTTGCCAGAGCGGCCTCAATTTCTTCCTTTGTAGGATCGACCTTGATCACATACCCGTTTTTGTCAATCAGGAAGGTGCCACCGGCTTTTATTCCGCAACCATAAGCATTTCCGACTGAATGGTTCTCCTCCATCGCGAGCAGGTCCACCCAGTCCGCTCCGTCTTTTGCTATGTAGTTCCGCCAGGCGGTATCGTCTTTGATTTCCCTAGCGACTTCGACGACGACGAAATCCTTGTCCCTGTTCCGGTCGTACAAGTCCCGGATGACATTACGATTCACAATGCATGACCTGCACCACGTGGCCCAGAACTCGAGAACAGCGGTCTTGCCATCGATCAGTTGAGACAGGGTATGGGAAATGCCGTCCTTGTCCGGGAGGGTAAAGTCAATAAAACGTCCCCCTTCGCGTACACTGGTTGACGTTATGACATTACGGACCAGCGGGTGCAGGTTGCTATCTTGAAACAAGCGTGAATACTCTCGTTCATAATAATTCAGCCAATCGTGATAATGATGATCCAGGTCCGAGGCTGAGCGGACAGACTCATACATAATCTCAAAAAGGGCGAGAGAAGACGGCCGAGCCTCCAGATAGTCCCTGGCAAAGTCCAGTTCCTTTTCTTCAATTCATTTCGTCTTGCGAGATACGACCGGCCTTCGGGCGTGTAAGCCGACAGGTCCGCGTTCATCTGCCCGATAAGAAGCCGGATCGTGTCGCGCGCGGATCGATCGAGGCTTCTGTCATTCAATCCATCGCAAAGACGGTCATATTCATCCGTATAGTAGTGATCCTTAATGGACGTATATTCGTCATCGAGGGAACGGTTTTCTTCGGCAAAGCGTTCCGCTCTTTCTGCCCTGAAGGCCAGATATTCTTCATTGTTTCCCGCTGGATTGAGAATAAGAGCGGGAGATCTGAACGGATTCTCCTGGCTGTCATAGGCAAACAGAATGCTGTCCTGGTCTGCAAAGAAAGTCTGAAAACGCAATCCCGAATAACCCTTTTCGAGAGGAATCAACAGTTCATACACCTTGTCCTGGTCCAGGGGGACATCGGCAGAGAAACAGCCTCTGTTCACCTTGATGGAGTAATAATCGCCGCCGTGGACTACGTCCGTTCCGACAAGGGCGATTCTCACATCCCTGGGAGAGAGATTGGCAATCGTGCCGCTGACATGGACAATCCTGTCGTTTTCGGGGTTGTTCTCCCATTTTTCGTTGGAATGGGAACAGGCATACAAGGCCGGGAGCAATATAACCGTAACAGCAAATATGCGAAGATCCATCAAATTCATATCCTTGATTTTCATATCCAATGGGAAACCGTCCATCTTTCAACGGATTCCGATATCAAAAATAGACAATAATTTGCAATATCCCAACGATGATGTCGACTACGCCCTCGTGAATGGTATCAGCCAGGAAATCGTCAGGAAAGGTTCGAGAATCGCAAAAATTGTGTACCATTTTGGTACGCAAATCAAAAATGATTATATTTGCCGAAGTAAATGTAACGCTATGGTCGTAGTAAGCAGCAGAGAATTCAGGGCCAACCAGCAGAAGTATTTTGCTTTGGCCCGTGTCAATGATGTCGTGATCACCTCAAGGTCTCACGGCAGTTACCGCCTTGTGCCCATATCAGAGAGCGATACGCTCATCGACAGGGATACATTGGATGCTAAAATCCGTCAGGGCATTGCCGATTATGAATCCGGGAAAGCGCATAGGATGGAAGAGGGAGAAAGCAGTGAGGAGTTCCTCACCCGGATGATTAACGAGCAATGACATGTACACCATTGTATTCTCGGAAGACGCGAAGAAAGACTTGCAAGAGCTTCAGAAGAAGGCTCCTCAAGCGCTACCTAAACTGGCCAGACTCCTTGACGAACTCCGTGAGCATCCCCGGACGGGGACCGGTCAGGTCGAACCTCTGAAAGGATATGACGGATCCGTCTACTCCAGACGAATCACAAAGGAGCACCGGTTGGTCTATAGAATCTATGATGACGTGGTAGAGGTCCTTGTTCTCTCCGCATTTGGGCATTACAAGTAGCGTCCACACTGATTCCCAATTAGATACGCTTTCATCAAGTCATCCAGAAAAGTTAGATATAAGTTAACGACCCCGTACACGCGAAAACCCGGCCGTCAAGGCCGGGCTATTTCGCGTGTACGGGTATGGGGGGACTTCGTCTTTCCACGTTACCCCCTCCCTAAATCCCTCCCCTCGGGGAAGGGACTCGGCGGCAGAAGCCGCCGTTCGCCTGCTGGCGAAGTCGCTGCACTCCGAAGGTGCTTCGATTCAAGGTATGTGCAGTGCCGAGGCCGTGTTCTTTGTGCTTCTCACTGGGGTCTGCGGGTAATGGTTTTGTAATTCATTGATTGACTGATTATTGCGTTTGTTCAATCCGCAGATCCCATCTTTTCCGGCAGGTCTGCGGATATACATTTTTGAATCGTTTGGTTATCAGTCAGTTACAATTCGACCTTCCGCAGGCCTTTGGTTAACCCATTTCCGGACTAGATATTTCTTCTTGATCGGGTGCCGGATGACCGTCTTCCAGTTCTCCGGAGCGACCTTACGGGCGTCGGAGAGATAGATTTCGTGGTGAAGGCGGGTGTCCGAAAGATCGTTCTCGTAGCCGTTTTCCCCCAGG
>CADAXR010000123.1 GCA_902791945.1 uncultured Bacteroidia bacterium | reverse complement strand
GAGGATGCCGCCGAAGGTGGCCAGGATCGAGAGCCAGGTCTGCCAGCTGGGATAGATCCGGAGAAAGACCATGATCAAGGCGACGAATACCGGATACAAATAGACCAGCGTCGTGGCAAGTCCGGACGGAATAAAGTCGTAGGAATAGAAAAGCGTGAGGCTGCTGCCCGCAAAAAAGAGTCCCAGCAGGACCAGGAGGCCGATTTCGCGCCGGCCTGCCCGGAAGGTCTCTTTCCGCAGCAGCATCCAGACAGCCAGGATGGCGGCCGCGATTCCATATCGGAAAAAGAGCATCACCAGAATGGGAACGCCGCTCTCTATCAAGGCTTTCCCGAACAGCGGGTTGGTCCCGTACGAAACGCCGGCGATGATGCCCGCGACAAGGCCGATGAGCCTTTTTTTGCCGATATCCAGCTTCCTTTTCATAATCCTTGTCCAGATTTGGGGCGCAAAGATACGGTTTTTCAGTGATAAATCGCCATAAATGGGGATTTCGCGCAAGAGGAAAGCTCCGTAATTTTGCAGTCGTGAAACGCAAGACTGTAAGACTATGAAACCCATTCTCAAGCTCATCCTTCTGGCTGTCGCCTACCTTCTCACGTACGTTCTGGGCTCTTGTACCGGCCTCATTCATCCGGCGTGTTACGCTTATGTCGGAGCGATTCTGCCCCTGCTGACCGCGTTCATCTATCTTTTGACCTGCGCGACCATTCGTGGTTTCGGGGCGGCGACTCTCCTGAACGGATTCGTCTTTGTGATGCTGTTGATTGCAGGCGAGGCGGACCCGACGCTCGCCATCGGCTTCGCCATCCTGACGGCGTTGGCCGAAATCATCCGTTACTTCTGCAAGTATGATACGCTGAAGGGTGTCCGCTGGAGCTTCATCCCCTTCGCATTCTCCTTCTTTGCCTACACCGCCCACTGGTGGACAGACACGGAGGGCTCCCTGGCCGCGGCCGTCGAGGAAATGCGCGCCGGGTACGACCAGCTGATGATTCCGGTCATCGACAACATCCCCGTGCTCATCGTCGTCCTGGTCCTGACCCTCCCCGTTGCCATCCTGGCCATGCGCCTGGCCGAACGGTCGCTGAAGAAGCAGACGGAGGGGTTGAAATAAACCCTGCAGGTTGGCCCTTAAGGGTATGACTCCAACCCCGTCAATCGTCCAAGATTGCCGGGGTTTTGCTTGTCAATTCTTGCGTTTACCCGCAAAAACTATCAAAAATAATTGCATAGCTAAAAAAATTAGCTATATTTGCAGAAAAAGGATGCGATTATGAAACGCCTGACCAAAAAAGAAGAGATCATCATGAACCACTTCTGGGATCGTGGGCCGCTGTTCGTGCGGGAGTTGCGGGAACTGTACCCGGAGCCCCGCCCGCATTTCAGCACGCTTTCCACCCAAGTGCGGACGCTCCAGGAGGAGGGTTTCATCGACCATCGGGCCTATGGCCCTACCTACCAGTATTTCGCGAAGGTGTCCCGCGAGGAGTACAAACAGCGTTCGCTGGTCGGCCTGATCGACAAGTATTTCGACAATTCCTACATCAATGCCGTATCGGCGCTGGTGAAGGAGGAGAAGATCTCGGTGGAGCAACTGAAAGAGCTCATCGACCTCATTGAAAAAGAACAATAGCCATGCTTTCCTTCCTGATCTATGAAGGCAAGGTGGCGGCGGCGCTGCTGGTCTTCTACCTGTTCTACCGTTTCCTGCTGAAGAAAGAGACCTTCCACCGTTTCAACCGGGTGGTGCTGGTGGGAACTGCAGTGCTCAGTTTCCTGCTCCCGTTTTGCATCATCACCATCCACAAGTCGATGGAAATGCCCTCCGAGAGCAATTTGGAGGTAGTCGATCTGGGCGAAGAGACGACGGTCGTTCAAGGCCTTTCTGCCGGAGCCCTGGAGGGGGCCGCCCCCTGGTGGCCGACGGCTCTGGCTGTCCTTTTCTTTGTCGGCGTCGCCTTCGTGCTGGTTCGCGTGGGCGTGTCCATTCTCTCCCTTGCGCGCATCATCCGGCGGGGAAAATGTGTCCGGGAAGAGGACGGTGTCAAGATTGTCGTCTCGGCCCGGGATATCGACCCGTTCAGTTGGATGCGGTATATCGTGTTGTCGCAAAAGGATTGGGAAGCGTCTCCCTCCTCGATTCTCGTCCATGAGAAAGCGCACATCGCTTATCGGCATTCGGCGGAATTGCTGCTGGTGGACATCCTGTCCGCACTCCAGTGGTTCAATCCGGCCATTTGGATGCTCCGGGCGGACCTGAAGGAACTTCACGAGTACGAGGCCGACGACGCCGTGCTCCGAAGCGGGGCCAACCTCAAGGAATATCAGTATCTGCTTATAAGAAAAGCTGTCGGCAAGAGCGGCTACTCAGTTGCCAACAGCTTTAATCACAGTATCCTTAAAAATCGTATTACTATGATGTCAAAATCCAAATCTTCTGCGGTCAGAGGGCTCAGAGTCCTCTATGTCCTGCCGCTTGTCGGCATCTGCCTCGCGTCGAACGCCCAAACGGTCATCGACTACAAAGGTAGCAATAATCCGCAAACAAACTACTATGCTTCTCCCACGGAAATCATCCTGACGGTCATTCAGGACGGAGACCATGCCGATTACCTGGTCAAAGGGGAGGAAGTCAGCCTGGAAAAACTCGGGCAAAAGGTCCTCGAAGCGCGCGGTGACGACGCTTCCGCTTTTGTGAGCATTGTCGCTGAAACGGACGTGAAAACGCTCGTTATTGAGGATGTGAAGGAAGAACTCCGCAAGGTCGGTGTCTTGAAAGTGCAGTATACGTGTTTCCCGAACGTGAAAGTCCAGCGGCGTTTGAATCCCGCCGGATCGGAAAAAACCCGCGAGGAATTCATGCAGACGGCCCAGAAGGGCGATGTCCAGATCTGGATCAACAGTCTGGGCAAACTGTTGTATGCCGATGGGAAATATACGTCTGTCAGCCAGGACGACTTGTTTGCCCGGGCGAAACAGGACATTGAGAAGAACAATGGGATCGCCTTCTATTTCGTCGTCGACGGCTATTCTCCGTATGGCGCTTATTCCGCCGCCCTCCAGTCTGTCTATTATGCATACAAGTCTGTCCGGGAGGATCTCGCCATGAATACTTACGGCAAACCGTACGATCTGCTGGAGGACGGCCAGCAAGACGAACTGCTGAAGAAATGTAGGGCGAAAATCTATGACTACATAGGGGTGGCAGGAAGGCATTGACGGTGTCGATTACTGTGACAAGTGACTTATCCTGAAACAGGTTTTACCAGGGTCGGCACCAGTCTTTCTGTAACCCGTTTGCCGGTGTGCGGGAGATTTTGTATGTTTGTTTAGATAAAATGTAGTTATCCAAGACTCAAAGCTTTTTATCTAAATGAAAGTCAGAATCACGGCCATCCGGAAGGCGTCGTATCCGGATTTGATGGCGAAATACGAGAACCCGATCGAGCACACTTGCGATGTGCTGGAGGGGCAGGAGTGGATTTCCGTCGATGGAAAATGCCCGGAAGGGATGTGTCCCTCGGCCTGGGGCTCCATGCGGGAATTCGTCGAGGCGCTGGCCCGGGGTGAGGGAAACTTCTTTGACGGCTGGATGAAGAATCCCCTGAGCGCCATGATCAGCTGCAACGACGGCTTCCGACCGGTGAGCTTCTACATAGAAGTGATATGAGGCATTGTGTCTTGTCCTGAAATCGGTTTACCGGGGGGCTTAGTCAATCAAGAAACTGCGGGGATAAAAATCGCTGTAGAAGCGGCCATCGATCGCGGTGAACTTCAGCACGCAGTAGTTTGGATCAGTTACACCGCCGGGATAGTATTGTGTGTCACCCTTGCGCCAGATCATTTCCTTCGAAGCGGCATCGGTCAGTATCTCCATCGTACCTCTGAGCATCATGCCCTTAAATCCTTTGGCATCGCAAAAATAGATGCTAGCCTTCGGGTTGGCCTTGTATTGAGCCACGCGTATGGAGAAGGTGTTGGTCGTGAAGTAGAAGGTTTTGACACCCTCACGCTTACGTGGCTTCAACATGGCCTTGGTCCAGGGAAAACCGTCCTGGTCGACTGATGAGATGTAAGCGATGGGCTGTTTGTCGGCCATCTGGGCAATGAGTTCTTTGACGCCTGCCAAAGCCGGGTTGACATGCATGACCTCATCGTTGCTGACATTCAACGTTTGGCGCCAACGCTTCAGCTGGGGGAAATACGTTTTCATCAGACCGATATACTCCTCTTTGGTGATGGGTTTCTCCATCCCCTCGTTTACTGCACCGACAAACTGCGCACAATGTTCGATCATCTCTTCCATCGTGCAGTCCTGCAAGAATTTTCCATCCCTGTAGCAATATATGCAGTAATCTTCATTCTTGCTTCCGTCGGCATTCGTGCCGAGGATTTCATCGGTGAGCGGCATCCCGCAGCTCTGGCAAAACTTCTGTTCCATCATT
>CADAXR010000122.1 GCA_902791945.1 uncultured Bacteroidia bacterium | reverse complement strand
CCCTGGCATTTCTGGCATTATTGGCATTTTGGATGTGCCGAAAGTGCCAATAGTGCCACTTGTGCCATAGGGGGTTAGAGAGTATTACCGGTAACGTTTTTCATAGTAGCCGTGGGTGATTTTGCGGAAGAGGCTGGTGGAGAGCCAGCGCTTGAAGGTGCGCTCGGGCATACCGTAGCGTTCGGCCACCAGGAGGCCGGTGCGGGTCTCGAAGCTTTGGGGCAGTTCATCGTAGATGGTCTTCTGCATTCCCGGGAGTTCATCGACGGGTGAACTGATGAACTTGCGGTGGGCCTTGATGCCGCAGGCGATGAAGTAGTAGCTGAGGGCGATGGCGCCGCGCATGCTGTCTTCGCTGATGTCGAGGAGTTCGTCGAAGAAGACGATGAGGCCTCTGGGGTTGGCTTTGTGCTGGCGGACCAGGACTTCGGGGGTGAAGTCGCTGAGGATGTACTGCTGATACATGGGCATCTCCAGCTTGGGATTCCGTTCCTTCAGTGGTTTGAGGAATTCTGCGTCGTAGAGGGCTTTCTCGCTAACATAGCGCTCATACTCCTGGTCGTCTTTCTCCCGTCTGGGCCGCCAGGGTTTATCTGGAGCGATTCGCCTACCGCGTCGAGGACTACGGATGGGTTTTCGTGGTAGCTGTTATCATTTCGCTGGCCATTGCTTTCGGCACCGTACTCTGGCAAACGCTGAAGGCCGCGAAGACGAATCCGGCGGTGGAACTCAAGAAGGAGTAAATCGGTCTTATGAACGCCAGAAATTACTATTCTTCGGCGGTTGAATTCGGCGCCTTGAGTTCACGGGCAGAAAGACGAACTATCAGGAAAAATGTCCATTAGGAGCAAAAAGGGGGATTTTTGAGCCTAATGTACCAGAAATTTGTCCCATTAGGCGCAGGGGTAGATTTTCTAAATACCCAGGAAATCGGCACGGACCGGTGAGAATACGTCAATCAGGACACCTTCTTCCAGGCAGATGCAGCCGTGGAGCTCGTTGGGAGCGACATAGTAGCCGTCACCGGCCTCGAGGACCTTCTTCTTGTCGCCGATGGTCAGTTCGAACTTGCCGCTGGCGACATAGGTGGCCTGGCTGTGGTAATGCTCATGGAGCGTACCGACGGCGCCCTTGTCGAAATGGACCTTGACAATCATGAGTTGTCCGTCGTAACCCATAATCTGGCGACGGATGCCGGGACCGGGATTCTCCCACGGCATTTCCGCGGCAATCTGGAATGTTTCACTGCGTGTTTTCATAGTATTTGGATTTTAACTAATTATATTTCGCATCGACGACGCCGGTACGGGGAAATTGGTTAACCAATCCATAATTTACAAGTATACAAAATATTTTCAACTATCCAAATGTTTTTGCCTTGGATAGTTGCCAACAGTTTTAGTATGAAACGATGTCTCAGCGCCGGGGGAAACTGTTCCTTCCGGCCTCGACGTTGAAGGATCTGCCGTCGGCAAAGAGAGTGAAAGGACGGTTGGATTCCACCTCGATGGTGCTTTCTCCGGCGATGATGTCGCACACGACATCTCCGAAGCGGTAGCCCCGAACGCCGACTTTCCCGGTCGGGTGCTTTTCGAAGTCACATAGAAGGGTCCTGGCGAAGCCGTCGGCTTCCTTGATGCCGATGACGTCTTCTATGAAGATGGAGATCGGGCCCAGCGCCGACCAGCCGCAGAAATCGGGACGCACCGGGTCGCCTTTCTTATCCCTTGCGGGTTCATAAGCCGTCGGGCTGTAGCACTCCCAGATGGTGTGCGGATCATAATCTTTGTATGTCCTGTACATGTGCTCCAGGATACTGGCGCCCATCTCCCGGGCAAGGTCATATTCTCCCAGCATGTCCGTAGCCTTAAGGGCCATATAGGACGTGGGAAGCCAGACACTTCCTCTCCAGTAGCCTCCGTCCTCGATGAAATCCGCATCCGAGCGCGACAGGGAAGGCGTCGGGACAAATCCGCCGAAGCTCAGGGAGTCCCTCAGATGCGCCGTCATGGCGGCAGCGCGTTCTTCCCCGGTCATTTCTGCCAGGACGGGCCACCAGGAAGCGATCGTCGGGACCTTGCATTTGCTTCCATCGGAAAAGATGTCGTAGTAGAAGCCGTCGTCGCCGTCCCAGTACAAATCATTGAGAGTAGAAGAAAGCCGGTCGTGGACTCCTACCCAGCGCTGCTGCTCTTCCTCTTTGTCAAGAATACCTGCTATACGGCTCATATACAGGGCCGAAAGTCCCTGCTGCGACAGGGCGTCCAGCCAGCGGAGATCCGGATTGTCGGGACATACGGCCCTTTGAGTGGGGGCCTCCGTCCTTCCGCGCGGAGAGTTGTCCATGCCGCTCGGGCATCCGCCCCAGGCGTAACCGTCGTCGAACTTCCGGAGCATCACTTTCTGGCTTGCCCCGTGAGGTTTCACCGCCGGATCAAAGGCGTCGAACATTTCAAACCAGCGTTCCAGATACGGGAAGCGCCGCGAGAGGCGGCCTCTGCTCCCGGTCTGCATGGCATAGCAATACTCTGTCCAGGCCAGGATGGGCGGGTTGTCTGCGTGGTGAATCCGCAGCGGAAGCATTTTCCCCTCATCTTTTCCGCAATAGACATTCCCCATAACCTCCGGCAGGGGGGCTGATTCGTCCGAAAGCAGAATCTTGTAGAAATTGTCCAGGGAGCTCACCCCAGGGAAGACGGAAGGACAATACTTGCAGAAATGGCCCATAAACGCGGTGTCCCAGATCCAGATCCTGTCGGAGCGGTGGGCTTCGTCCATATAGACGGGAGACGGAATCCCCGGGATGGTGTCGATGTGCTGATACTCCAGCTCCCAGGCCTTGTCGTAAAGTTCAAGATACTCAGGGTGAGCATCGTAAATCGGAACGGGAAGCGCCGCGTGCCAGTTGTAATCGGGGTCGCCGGTCCTTCTCCCCAGCCGGACCCGGAAGATGCCGTCCTGACCCTGGATGTAGAATGCCCCTTTATAATAAGATATATCCTCGAACTCTCCGGTTGTGCTCAGGGACAGGTCCACGGCGCGCATGCTGCGCTTTTTCAGGTCCCAGATATACAGGATGGACGGCGTCTCGGCCTTGCCGACGCCCGTCGGCATATACAGCAGGCCTTTTCTGATGTAAAGGCCCTGGCCGACGGGATTGAAGCGGAAGCCGCTGACATCCTCTATCAGGTAGTTTTCCAGTGCATCTTCGCTTCTGAGGACAACGAAGGGCCCCTCCGACAGGGCCGGAAGGCGGAATTTGATGATGCGGTGACGGTTGAAGGGGTCGCTGTTGTTGACGGTGTTTCCATATCCGTACAGCATCTTGTTCTCCCGGTCGATCACCCATTGCAGGGCGTAGCCGAAATCCTTGTTCACATCATCATAGAATATGGTCTGTACAAGGGACGATCCGGAAAAATCCGGGGCTATACGCTCAGCGTAAAGCACATCCTTCCTGCCGTCAACAGGCTTTTTATGACACTGGCTCACATAGATAAGCGGCAGAGGATCCTCCTCCGAGACCTTCTCGATCCCGAAACTTGCGACGTTGGCGTGATTGAATTCGTGGAAGGAGGCCAGGTGGAACTGGCCTGCCAGAGAGAAGCCCTCGTCCGAGAGGCGATAGACGGTTGCGATGCCCTGGTTCTGGCAGCTTACCATATAATCCCCGCAGATATCCATGCCCTGATAGGCGAAGCCGGGCTGGCCGCTGTTTTCTCCCTGCAGCGGACCGAGGAATTCCACTTCAATCTTTTTGCCGGCGCAGGAGGCCATAACCATCACTGCAGCAATTATGAAAAATCGTCTGGTAATCACGTCTTCGAATTTTAGACTTGTAAATTTACGATTTCCGCGGGATATCACAAGGTTTTTCCGTATCTTTGAACAATGTGCAGGAAAGACTGACTATGAGAACAGCGATTTTTGGCGTCGGCGCACTGGGGACAGTGCTTGGCGCATATTTGAACAGAAGCGGACTGGAAGTGGACCTTATCCACCACAACCCGGCCACAGTAAAGGCCCTCAATGAAAAAGGCGCCCGCGTAGTCGGCACCGTCGGATTCGTCCAGAAAGTGAAGGCTCTGACGCCGGAAGAGATGACCGGCAAGTACGATATAATAATTCTTCTTACCAAGACGAGGGAAAACACTTCCATCGCCGGTTTCCTCAAGGATTATCTTGCGGACGACGGAGTCATCGTGACTCTCCAGAACGGCCTCCCCGAGCAGGGGATTGCCTCTGTCGTAGGAGAGGACAAAGTGCTCGGCTGCACGGTTGCCTGGGGCGCCACCCTGAAGGAGCCCGGCGTCTCGGAGCTGACCAGCTCCCCGGACAGCCTCACATTCTCGCTCGGGACGGCCTTCCCCGACAGGCCGAACCCCCGCCTCAAGGATGTCAAAGAGATACTTGAGAGGATGGGGCCAGTGACGGTCGAGGAGAATTTCCTCGGCGCCCGCTGGAGCAAACTGCTTATCAATTCGGCATTCTCCGG
>CADAXR010000121.1 GCA_902791945.1 uncultured Bacteroidia bacterium | reverse complement strand
CTGAAAGACTGTTCCGCCGACGAGATGAAGTGCGCCGCATTCGTACGCACCCACTCCAACGACCTCAAGGGAGTGGATGTCACATACCTCGATATGATGACCGTCTCTGAACTGGAATCGCTCACGGGGGTGGAGTATTTCGCAAACGTTCCAAACGCTCCGAAGAACACTATGAAAGCCGCCGACTGGGGATTATAGGCGATGGACCTTGACTTCGAGGGAATAGTCAACGCACGAGATCTCGGCGGACTGCCGGCCGGCGGCCTCAAGGTCCGCCCCGGCTGCCTGCTCCGTACCGCATATCTCGCCGAAGCTACAGACGCCGACATCGAAAGACTGCAGCGGATGAAACTCCGCGCAGTCTTCGATTTCCGTTCGCTCCCCGAAGCGGTGGCGGCCCCGGACCGACAGGTCCCGGGAGCCGAATCCGTCGCGCTCCCGACCCTCGACCAGGAGGCCGAACGCCGTAGCGGCGAGGCCGTCCCGGAGCAGACCTGGCTTGACCTGCCCAAACACATCGTGGACCTTTCCTTCACGAAACTTTTCCAGAAAAAGGCCCGCGAACTCTATCCTTCGCTGATCCTCAGCGAATTCTCCCAGCTCCAGTACTCCGCCTTCCTCAACCTCATCCTTCTCAAAGGGGCGGACGGGGCGGTACTCTGGCACTGCTCCCAGGGCAAGGACCGCACCGGCATCGGCGCGGCGCTTATCCTCGGCGCCCTCGGCGCCTCGCGTGAGACCATCGTCGAGGACTTCGACCTTTCCAACAGGGAATATAAGCCCCTTGTAGACGCCCTCTGCGCCGAAGTGGCGGCAAAGGGAGGCGGAGAGGACGAGATGGACGTCATCCGTGCGTTTATGGGCGTCAGCACCCGAAATTTCTGCGCGACGCTCGATCTCATAGACTCCCAGTGGGGCTCGCTGCAGGATTATATAACAAAGCAGCTCGATCTCACCGGAGATGACATCGGGCTGCTCAGGAAAAGGTATCTCGTCTAATACTTGAATGAAGAACCGCCGACGAACTCGCGGAGCAGCGAGGTCGGGGGGATTTCCTTGTCCGAGACCGGAGTAAAGTAGGCCAGGAAGTCGAGAAGACGGCGGGCCTCGCTGTACTCGGTGCAGTTTTTCGGGACGGTGGCGAGGATGCGCTCGGCGTGGTTGCGGAGGACCGCGAACTCAATCAGGTAGGCTGAGTTGAACAGCACGTCGGCGTTCTCCTGATAAGGATAGATCCACTGGACCTCGGCCCTGCGGACGTTCGGCCAGTTGGAGATGGTGTCCTTGGCCGTGAACGCCCCTTTGTTATAATCCCTTACGATACGGCGGAGAAGCCGGTTGTCGGACGTGGGGATCGAGTTGTGGTCGTCGAGGGAAATTGACGTGATGGTGTTGATGAAAATCTTGAACTGGAGGGAAGGATCCACCCTCGGAAGGAGCTGCGGGTTGAGGGCGTGGATGCCTTCTATGAGCAGTACGGTACCGGGAGTGAAGGAAATTTTCTTGCCGTTGAATTCGCGCAGGCCGGTCACGAAGTTATACTCCGGCATCTCGACCGTCTCGCCGGCGAGGTACTTGATCACGTCGGACTCGAGGTAGGCGTGGTCCACCGTGTCGAAGCCGTCGAAATCGAAACTGCCGTCGGGGAAACGGGGGGTGTCCTCACGGTTGACGAAATAGTCGTCCGTGGAGAAGAACACGGGGCGGAGACCGCAGGCCTTGAGCTGGATGGAGAGGCGGCGGCAGACCGTCGTCTTGCCGCTGGAGGAAGGTCCGGTGATGAGGACGATCCTGACGGGATTCTCTGAATAGTATCTCTTGTAGATATCTTCCGCAATCTGGACTATTTTCTTCTCCTGAAGGGCCTCGGAGACCTGGATGAGCTCGCTGGCCTCCCCTCTCTGGACGGCTTCGTTGACGTCTCCGACGTTGTCCATGCCGACTATCTTGTTCCACCTCATGCTCTCCTGGAAGACCTCGAAGGTCTTCGGCTGCTCGAAGAACGGGGCCAGCTGGTCAGGATGGTGACGGTCCGGGACGCGGAGGAGCATGCCCGTCCTGTAACGGGCCAGGCTCCAGACCTTGAGATACCCCGTCGAGGGGACTAGAGCGTCGTAGAAGTAGTCCGGAGTGCCGTCGAGGGTGTAATATTTAATGTAGATACGGCCGCTGTTCTCGAGGAGCTTGACTTTGTCGGCGTATCCCATCTCGCGAAACATCGCGATGGCCTCGTCGACGTGGACGTCGTGGCGGTGGAACTCGATGTCCTGCTCCACAAGCTCGGTCATCCTCGCGGAAATCGCGGTCGCATCCTCCTCGGTCACGGGAGAGCCGTCGGTCTTCTTGAGATCCACGAAATAGCCCTTCGAGACCGGGCGGCGAAGACGCACCTGGCAGCCGGGGAAGACGTCCGCCGCCGCCTTGCAGAGAAGGAAGCACAGCGAACGGCAATAGGTATTGCGTCCGGCGTAGGAACGGTAGTCGAGGAACTCGACGTCCTTGTTGTTGTAGAGACGGTACTTGAGGCCTTCGGAGACGTTGTTGACCCTCACTGAAAGGATGGGCAGCGGGCGCTCGAATTCGAAGCCCTCCAACGCGTCCAGAAGGGTCGTCCCTTCCTTGAATTTACCGTACGAGCCGGTGTTTTTACAATAAATCTTGACCATATTTCTACTTTGATAAAAATTCTGACACCATGGCCTCGGCTTCGGAGAAGGCTTTTTCGAGGTCGTCGTTGATGAGGACGCGGTCGAACTTGGGGGCGTACGTCATCTCCTCCGCCGCTTTTGCGACGCGGCGGTCGATGGCCTCGGGGCTGTCGGTCCCGCGGAGGACGAGCCTCTTTCGGAGCTCCTCCACCGAAGGGGCCTGTATGAATACGGAAAGGGCGCTGTCGCCGAAGTAACGCTTCAGGTTGACACCGCCCTTTACATCCACGTCGAAGATTATCACGTGCCCTTTGGCCCAGATGCGCTCGACCTCGCTCTTGAGGGTCCCGTAGAAGGAGCCGCTGTAGACCTCCTCGAACTCCACGAATCCCCCCTCGGAAATCCTGCGGCGGAACTCCTCTTCCGTGAGGAACCAGTAGTCCACGCCGTCCTTTTCTTCGCCTCTCGGAGCACGCGAAGTCGCCGAGACGGAGAACTCTATTTCGGGGTGATTTTCAAGCAGATGATGCACAATTGTGCTTTTTCCGGAACCGGAAGGGGCTGAAAAAATAAGAGTCTTTCCTTTCATAGCACAAAAGTAACCAAAAATTCTTATTTTTGTACTCATATGGACAAAGAAAGGATAGCGGATTTTCTGTCGGCCCACGGAATACGCCCGACAGCCGGCAGGATTCTCATCGCCGAAGCGATGGAAGAAGCCGGCAGACCGGTGTCCCTCAGCGAATTGGAGGAGGTCCTTCCCTCCGTCGACAAGTCCGTAATCTTTCGCACCCTCACCCTTTTCCACGAAAACCACCTGGCCCACTCCCTCGAGGACGGGTCGGAAGGGGTGCGCTATGAGTTGTGCCACAGTTCGTCGGAGTCCCACGACGACGACCTGCACCCCCATTTTTTCTGCACTTTCTGCCACCGGACCTACTGTCTCGAGGGATTTTCCATCCCTGAAATCGACCTTCCGGAGGGCTACAAGGCCGAAAGCGTCAATTACATAGTCAAGGGCGTCTGCCCCTCCTGCTCTGAAAAACACCAAATATGGAACCGATAATCTCCTTCTCCTCCGCCGACATCGTCAACGGCGAAAGCATCGTAATCTACGGCCTCGACATGGAGGTCCGCAAGGGCGATTTCGTCTATCTTGTCGGCAAGGTAGGCTCAGGCAAGACTTCCATCATCAGGACGATGACCGCCGAGAACCCTTTGAAAAAGGGCGAAGGCAAGGTCTGCGGCTACGACCTCAGGAAGATCAAGCCTCGCGAGATCCCCTATCTCCGCAGGAAGCTCGGCATCGTGTTCCAGGATTTCCAGCTGCTGATGGACCGCAGCGTCCACGACAACCTCGAGTTCGTACTCCGCTCCACCGGCTGGAAAAAGACGACCGAGATCGACGACCGCATCGAAAAGGTGCTCGAGGACGTGGGGCTTACCACAAAGGCCCACAAGATGCCCCACCAGCTCTCCGGCGGAGAGCAGCAGAGGGTCGCGATCGCGAGGGCGCTTCTAAACGCCCCGGAAGCCATCCTCGCGGACGAGCCGACAGGAAACCTCGACGACGAGACCGCCGCCGGCATCATGAAGCTCATTCTCGACATCAATAAAGAAAAAGGGACGGCCGTGGTGATGGTAACCCACAACCGTTCCCTTCTGGAACGCTACCCCGGCAGGGTCTTCGTCTGCAAGGACGAGACCTGCCTCGAGGAGGCTTAGACAAACTGCTTTTTCAGCATTTCCACCTTGGCGTCGGCGGAATCGCCCTTGGCGCCGAAGTAGAATTTTATCTTCGGCTCCGTGCCGGACGGGCGTACGGTCACGACGTCGCCTTCTTCCGAGAAGAACTGCAGGACGTTTGACTTAGGGAGCCCCGTCGAAGCGGTGTC
>CADAXR010000120.1 GCA_902791945.1 uncultured Bacteroidia bacterium | reverse complement strand
GGCTACTTCCGCGAAGCCCCGTTCGGCGGGAACCTTGCCGCCGGCTTCTATGTCTTCAACAACGCCTACCGGACCATCTTCCACCCCGAAGCCTCCAAGGGCGTCATCGGGGCCTACCTGATGAAATGGACGATGGACGGAGTGCTCCGGCCTATCAAGGACGACAGCGGAAGGAAGACGAAAGTCTCCTTCCAGATCGTCGAAGGCGATGAGCCCCGCACTTTCGGGGACTCCTGCGAGCAGGAGCTCTTCGACATGGTCCGCACCGCTTCAGGGGCGAACCTCATCCTCGAAGACAAAGAACTCGAGACCTGGGCGAAGCTCAACTACAAATCCTTCCTGCCCTGGAAGGAGAGCGTCGACATGACAGGCTTCTCCAACACGCTTCTGTTCAGCGAGTCCAGGACTCCCGAAGCCGGGCAGGAGGAGGCGAGGAGGATCATCCAGTTCCGCAATTTCCTGAACGACTTCACCCTCGTTGCCGAAAGAGAGGTTCCCGAAGTGGGTCTCTGGAAGAATTATCTCGTGTTCGCGACCCTCTTCGGCCTCGCCGAAAAGGTGTCCGAAGCGATGAAGAAACTCTATCCGGCCGACTTCGAGAAGTTCTCCAACGAGACGATAGGGGTCAACTCCTCTTATATGTATAACCTTCTCTGGTTCTCCAGCCGCATAGGCTCCGATGCCTTCTCCAATGCGGAGTCCGCGAAGGCAGCAGCCGAAGCCAAGGCCCGCGGTGGCGGAGGAGGCCGCACCTCCTTCGGCGGAGGAGGCGGATTCTCCGGCGGCGGATTCGGCGGCGGATCAAGATAGTATCATCGATAAACAATAATTAATATGAAAAAATCATTATTCATCGTACTTGCAGCGGTCGCCATGCTCTCCAGCTGCGTCGTGTCCAAGAAAAACTACGACTCCCTCATGGCCGACTACACCGAACTCAGGGACAACCACCTCGGCCTCCAGGAAGAGTATGCCGCCCAGAACAACGAACTCTCCGACATCCTCAACTCCCTCGCCGAAGTCTCCGGCAAGACCAACTCCCTCAAGCTGAGTGTCGAGAACAAAACGGCCGACATGGACCAGGCCAGCGACATCCAGGAGCAGATCACATTCATCAAGGAGAAGCTCGACTCCCTCGACGCCCTCCAGGAGAAGGCTAAAAAGACCAACGCCTACCTCCAGAAGACCATCAAGAACCTCAAGGAGGTCGTCGCCGCCCAGGAGAAGGAAATCACCGACCTCAAGACCCAGATCGCCGAAAAGGACGAGACCATCCAGTCCCAGGCAGCCGAAATCAAGCAGCAGTCCGGCAAGATTTCCGAGCAGGCAGCCGACATCGAGGCCAAGAACGAGGAGCTCAAGAATCTCGTCGCCAAGCAGGTCAACATGATTTTCAACGCAGGTACCGTCCTCGAGGAGATAGGCGACTCCGCGCCTGAAGTGAGCTGGAAGAAAAACAAGCAGAAAGTGGCCAACATGAGGCTCTCCATCTACAACGAGGCCCTCGACAACTACAAGCAGGCGCTTTCCCAGGGCCACTCAGGCGCCGCCGAGCGCATCACCGCCCTCGAAGCCAAGATCGCCAGCCTGAAATAGACGGCGGAAAATATCGCTTTATTCCTCGACTTCCTTGTCATTCCGGGCGAAGTCGAGGAATCTTTTTATATTTTGGTATGGAAAATGCATAGAGGGAGGTAAAACGTTAAACTTAAGGAACCATGAAACATATAAACAACCTCCTCGCAGCAGCTCTCGTAGCAGTTGCCACAGTGGCGGCCCCGGTTGCGGCCGTCGCCCAGCCGAGAGGGCATTCAGGCTCCCACTCGTCGCACTCCTCCTACTCCGGAGGTTCGCATTCCTCCTTCTCCGGAGGCTCGCATTCTTCCTATTCGTCCCCCTCACGCTCCAGCTATAGCGGCAGTTCACATTCAAGCTACAGCAGCGGAAGTTCCCGCTCCAGCTACAGCAGCGGCCACAGCTCCTCGAGCGCTTCCAGGTCGTCATCTTCAAGCTTTGGAGGCGGCAGTTCCCGCTCCAGCTACAGCGGCGGCCACAGTTCCTCGAGCGCTTCCAGGTCGTCCTACTCCGGCAGCGCCACACGTACGGCTCCCTCAAGCCATAGCTTCAGCGGAGGCTCGCCCAGCGTGTCGCGTCAGGCACCGTCGTCCGCTCACCGCAGCGGAGTCTCGCCCAGCGTGACCCGTCAGGCACCGCCGTCCGCCCACTATGGCGGCAGCCACAGCTCTTCCAGCGCCTCCAGGCCTTCGCCCGGCAGCAGCCACAGCAGCGGGGCGTCGTACCACGGCAGCAGCCATGGCAGCGGGGCGGTGAGCCATAGCGGCCACTCCGGCTCCGTCACCCGTCAGGCGCCGTCTTCCGCGCAATACGGCGGAAGCCACAGCTCAGT
Source organism: uncultured Bacteroidia bacterium (assembly GCA_902791945.1). Taxonomy (GTDB): domain Bacteria; phylum Bacteroidota; class Bacteroidia; order Bacteroidales; family UBA932; genus Cryptobacteroides. Next base: position 2,139 of record CADAXR010000120.1, on the reverse strand, counting down.
GAGCGCCGCCAGACCCGCCCCCGGCAGTGCGCATCACGGAAACTCCGGTGCCGTCAGCGCAACGAGACCCGCCCCGGGCAGTGCGCATCACGGAAGCTCCGGCTCAGTGAGCGCGGCTAGGCCGGCTCCGGGAAGCACGTATCACGGCAACACCGGCTCGGTGAGCGCGGCCAGGCCCACGCCCGGCGGTGTACGCCACAGCGCGTCGAGCGGCATCTCCGGCTCGTCGCTCGGCAACTCGAGGCCGGCGCCCGGGAGCGCCCACGGCAGCGTGGCGGCACACCACAGCGCCCAGCCCGGCAGCGCGCACCACGGCGCGGTAAGGCCGGTTGACCGCGGCGGAAACGCCGGAATCGGCCGCGAAGGCCAGCCCGGGAGCCACTCCGCCGGCACTTCGCGCGGGAACCCGCACGTCGCCGGAGGCTCCGTCGCCCGTCCCTACGGGCACGACGGCCGCGATGTCGGCCACGGACCCGGAGGTCCCGGCCACAACGGCGGCCACGGCTACGGCCCCGGAGGCCCTCACCATGGCGACGGACACCATGTCCACCCGCATCACCGTGATTTCGTGGACTACACCCACGCCGCGCGCTACTACGCCCACGGGCCGCACTATTTCGGCTATCGCGTGAGGGTGCTGCCTCCCAGCTATACGCGCTATCGCTATTATGGCTACGATTACTACTACTGGGACGGTATCTACTACCGTTTCTGGGACGGCTTCTACCACATCTGCAGGCCTCCGTTCGGAATCGTCACTGCGGCGGTTGACGCGGCGCTGATGTCGCTGGTCAGGTTCAGCTACTACAACACGCTTTACCGCACCTACGACCGCATCTCCGACAACTACGCCACTATCGACGCCCAGAACAGGACGATTGCAGCGAACAACGCGGTCATAGCCGCACAGAACTCAGCAGTCGCGCAGGCAGCCACGACGGCAAACGACGCCTCGTCACTCGCCGCCAGCCTCGGGCTCATCCAGAGCTACGCCGGCGCCGACACCCAGTACTACTACCAGGACGGCGTGTTCTATATCGTCAATGCAAACGGAGAGTACGTCACGATAGTTCCTCCCGCGGGCGCGCTCGTGGAAACCCTCCCGGATGACTACAAAGTCATCACGCTCGGCGGCGACACCTATTTCCAGGTCGACAACACAGTCTACCGTACGGTCGTAGTGGACGGCGCTCCCCTCTTCGAGGTTCTCGGGCAGTTCCCTTCATAGACTTTTGAAAAGTCCTTCATATTTTCTAAATTTGCGTCGGTTTTTAGCCGACGTAAATTTTTTCTATAAACACAATACAGACTATGCAAATCGTATCAGTTACCGGCAGGGAAATCCTCGATTCCAGAGGCAACCCTACCATCGAAGCGGAAGTCATCCTCGACTCCGGTTTTGTAGGCACCGCAGCTGTTCCCTCGGGAGCATCAACCGGCGAAAATGAAGCCCTCGAGCTTCGTGACGGCGACAAGAGCCGTTACTGCGGCAAGGGCGTCCTCAAGGCAGTCGCCAACATCAACGAGAAGATCGCCCCTGCGATCGTCGGCATGGACGCGACCGACCAGCGCCTCATCGACAAGACGATGATCGAGCTCGACGGCACCCCCACCAAGTCGAACCTCGGCGCCAACGCTATCCTCGGTGTCTCCCTCGCAGTGGCCAAAGCCGCCGCGGCTGAGCTCCAGATACCTCTTTACCGCTACATCGGCGGCACCAACACCTACGTCCTCCCCGTCCCGATGATGAACATCATCAACGGCGGCGCCCACTCCGACGCCCCCATCGCGTTCCAGGAGTTCATGATCCGTCCCGTCGGCGCGAAGAGCGAGGCTGAGGCGGTCCGCATCGGCGCAGAGGTCTTCCACGCCCTCCAGAAAGTGCTCAAGGGCCGCGGCCTCTCGACCGCCGTCGGCGACGAGGGTGGTTTCGCCCCGAAGCTCAAGGGCATCAACGACGCCCTCGACTGCATCATCGAAGCCATCGAGAAGGCCGGCTACAAGCCCGGCAAGGATGTCACCATCGCCATGGACTGCGCCGCTTCCGAGTTCTGCTTCAAGGGCGAGGACGGCAAGTTCTACTATGACTACAAGCAGCTCAAGGACGGCAAGAAGAAGGATCCGCGCGGCCGCAAGCTC
>CADAXR010000119.1 GCA_902791945.1 uncultured Bacteroidia bacterium | reverse complement strand
GACGGCGACGAAGACGTCAAGTCGAGTCCCTACCGCTGGCTGGACAAGACCCATTTCTCCAACGACAGGAAGGATTACCGCATCACTCCTAACCTCTACATCGAGGCCAAACTGGCCAATTGGGTCACCTTCAAGAGTAGCGCCGGCCTTGACTACCGCAACTCCGAGAGGCGCAAGTTCAAGTCCTCCGCCATCAACACGACCAGTACCGGATCCTCCGGCGCCATCGGCACCTACGAGTACTTCAACTGGAACTGGGACAATATGTTTATGATGAACGGTAAATGGAAGGGCCACAGCCTTTCCGGTACCGTCGGCGGCCTGGACTGCATCAACTATGCGCCCAACCGCCGCGAGAGCTACACGGAGGCAAAGAGTACTACGCTCTCCTTCCTCGCCCGTGGAATCTACAACTACAAGGACCGCTATGTTCTGACGGCGACCTTCCGCGCGGACGGCTCCTCGAAGTTCATCGGCAAGAACAGGTGGGGATTCTTCCCCTCGTTCGCCTTCGCCTGGCGCATAAGCCAGGAGCCGTGGTTCCATAGTTCGTGGATATCCTCGATGAAACTCCGCGCCGGCTGGGGCCGCGTGGGCGACCAGTCCATCGCCGACTATCAGACGACGAGCACGTACACGATTTCCGCCATTTCGGCCCACGACCCGGGCAACGTGTCGGAAACTTCGGTCACCGTGACCCCGAGCAACCTCGCCAATCCCCACCTCCGCTGGGAGACGACCGAGCAGGTCAACGGCGGTGTCGACTTGAGCCTGTGGAACGGCCGTCTCAGCATCACTGCGGACGGCTATATGAAGACCACCTTCGACCTTCTGCAGAGCAAGGAAATCCCCGCCTCGTCGGGTATGACCTCCTACTATGTCAATGAAGGAAAGATCCGCAACAGCGGATTCGAACTGACCGTCGAGGCCGTCCCGGTCAAGACGGCGGACCTCGAGTGGGTCATCGGCGGAAACCTCACGCTCAACCGCAACAAGATTGTCTCCGTCAGCAAGACGGCCGACCGTAAGTCTGTCTGGATCAGCACCACCGAGCAGAGGGAGGTGGTCTGCTTCGAGGGTGCCCAGATAGGCAATTCCGCCTACTGTGCGCAGACGGCGAATATCTTTATGGAAGGCTACGAGATGGGACTTTTCTACGGCTACAAGGTCAAGAGGATAGTCCCCGAGGGCGAGACCGGCACCCCGATCAGCAACGGTGGGTTGCCGCGCGAGCCCGGTAGCCTCGACTACTACGACCTCAACGGCAACGGCTACATCGACGAGGGCGACCGTACGATCATCGGAAACCCCAATCCGAAGCTCATCTACGGATTCAACACCTCGCTGCGTTACAAGGGCCTGACGTTCTCTATGGCGTTCAGCGGCTCCCACGGCAACGACCTTTTCAATTTCAACTCCTCGGTTGAGACTGCAACCAACATCACAAGGCACAACGTCCTCCGCTCCGCCTACTACGATGCATGGAGCCCGGAGAACCCCGGAGCCGCCTATCCTGCGATCAACAGGATAGAGAACAGCGACTTCAAGAAGTTCTCCAGTATGTATGTGGAGGACGGGTCGTATCTGCGCATTTCGAATATTTCGCTGTCCTACCTGATTTCCCTTCGCAAGAAGGCCATAAGGAACATCACCCTGACGGGCTCGGTGGCGAATGCGTACGTCTTCACCAAATACACCGGCTGGGATCCGGACGTCAATACCTACGGGACCAATGTGAAGAAGATGGGTATCGACGGCGGTAGTTATCCTTCCTGCAGGACGTTCTCCTTCGATATCCGGTTAACATTCTGATGCGCCATGAAGAAGTTCCTTACAGCAATACTTATTGTTCTCACTTCCTGTTCGGGATTCCTGAATGAGGTGCCGACGACGTCGCTTTCCGAGGAGGACGTGTATGATTCTCCGCAGGCGCTGGAAGCCAACATCAACGGCTGTTACCTGACGATGAACAACACCTCGCTCTGGAAGGGCACTATGTACGAGTACTTCCAGACCGGGTCCGGGCTTATCATCTGGGGCGGCCAGAGGACGACCGACGAGTGGCTCGACGGTATGTTCTTCACCAAATACTCCACTTCGACCACCGGCAATAAGAATATCTGGACGGCCGTGTGGCTTGGCATCAACCGCTGCAACCGCCTGATTGATCACTTGCCGGACAGTCCTGTGGATGAAGGATTTAAGAAGGAGATAGAGGCGGAAGCCCGCTTCATCAGGGCCATCTTCTACTACACTGCGGTCCGCATCTGGGGCGATGTCCCTCTTATCAAGTCTTCGCCTGTGGAGTCGGAGGATCTCTACAATCCGAGAGTTCCCTTCTGGGATGTCTATGCTTTCGTGCTTGAGGACCTTGATTTTGCCTGGGAGAATATGCGGTCCCAGGCAAGGATGGAGGAGGTCGCTCCTTTCAAGAACCGGCCTTGCAACTGGGCTGCGCTGTCGTTGAAGGCGTCTGTTTACCTTACCATCGGCTCCCTGCTGTCGGCTCCGGACGACAATTTCTGGGACACTTCCATAAGGACTCCCGATTTCAGCGCCTGCGGGATTTCATCCGCGGAAGATGCTTTCACGCTGGCGTATAATACCGCCGTGGATGTCATTGAAAACGGACCCTATTCGCTTGCGCCGGACTACAGGACCCTGTTCCGCTGGACGGAGCCGGGCGACTGGTTCCTTCCGGAGAGCATCCTGAAGATTACTGCGTCCAACAAAGCCGGGCAGAGCTACTGCGCGGTCCATATGCTGCCGCCGTTCCCGGAGGGCACTGCCAATGTCGCTACGACCAACTCAAACGCCGGGCGCGTGCGCCCCTGCCGTTTCGCCCTGGAGAACATAATCAAACACTCCGGCGGTCAGAGAGGCACCGAGTCGCACAATAGCAATCTTTACACGACGACCGCGGATCCTCGTTTTGCGGCCACATTCTTTGTCAAGTATCTCAATCAGAATACTAACAAGACTGTGACCACCTATCCCAACAACAGCAATGTCACATCCGCCTCGGATGCATATATAAAGAAGTATCTGGAGCCGAGCTACGATGTGACCAGCGGCAAGGCGGACTTCTATTTTATGCGTCTTGCGGAGCTCTATCTTATTGCGGCGGAGTCGGCGGCCTCACTGAGCGCCGGTCCGGGCGATGCATGGGCTGAGTCGGCGATTTCTTATGTCAACGTGCTGCGCGATAGGGCCCGTCGTTCGAGGGACACCGGCATCGCGACGGCTCCGGCAAACTGGTCGGCGGCCAATTTTGCGGATAAGGACGCTCTCATCAACGCTATCATGTGGGAGAGGGTGATAGAGCTTATGGGCGAGGGCCACGAGTGGTTCGACACCCACCGTCGTGGCGCCACCTGGCTTCGCGACAACATCGCCGCTCCGGCCAACGAGTTCTACATAGGCCATTTACCGGATTTCAATACCTATCTGGTCTATCATTTCCCTGGCGCCGTCGAAAAGGGCTATGTGTTCCCGACGGAGATTATCGATCTCCGCAGGGGCCTTCTCAGCGCCTATCCCGAAAGCGAACTGCGCCTCAACACGGCTGAAAGCCGTCAGAACGATTTTTACTGGCAATAGCATATGAGAAAAGTGATTATGACCGCACCCAAAACCATAGTGGTGCAAAACGACGCTCCGGCCCCGAAGGCCGAAGACCTGAAGGGAAACGAGATTATGCTCTCCGTCAAACGTATCGGTATCTGCGGATCCGAGATTCATTCCTACCACGGGCTGCACCCTTCGTGCATTTACCCTGTGGTCCAGGGACACGAGTACTCGGGAGTCGTCGTCGCCGTGGGCCCGGAAGTGAAGGATTTCAAGCCGGGCGATCACGTGACCGCGCGCCCGCAACTTGTGTGCGGTGAGTGCAATCCATGCAAACACGGCAGATACAATATCTGTGAGAACCTCAAAGTGCAGGCCTTCCACGCCGACGGCGCGGCGCAGGACTTTTTCGTCGTGACCGAGGACAGGACAGTGCTGCTGCCTGAGGATATGCCGCTCGATTTCGGAGCGATGATAGAGCCCACCGCAGTCGGGGCGCACGCCACCAGCCGGGCCCCTCTCGCGGGCCGCAACGTGGTAGTCTCCGGTGCCGGGACGATCGGCAACCTCATTGCGCAGTTCGCCCAGGCCCGCGGCGCGGCCAAGGTGCTGATTACCGACATCAGCGACTTCCGCCTCGCCAAAGCACGCGAGTGTGGCATCAAGTACACCCTCAATGTGAGCAAGACTCCTCTCGCCGAGGGGGTGAAGGAGATTTTCGGGGAGGAAGGTTTCCAGGCCGCTTTCGAAGTGGCCGGCGTGGAGTCCTCCATCCAGTCGCTGATGGCTACCATCGAAAAGGGTGGCGACATAGTGATAGTCGCGGTGTTCGCTCACAACCCCGTGATCAATATGGAGCATCTCGGCGAGCATGAGCTCAACCTCATCGGTACCCTTATGTACAAGCACGAGGACTACCTGAAGGCCGTAGAGGAGGTCCACAAGGGCACAATCAACCTCAAGCCCCTCATCACCGACCGCTTCCCCCTCGAGCAATTCGACGATGCCTATAAGTTCATCGACGCCCACAGGGAGACCTCGATGAAGGTTATGATTGACCTGTAGAGATGGAGCGCAGGGGGATTATTGCGGTCGGCAACTGGATTGTCGACAATGTAAAATTCATTGGAACTTATCCTCGGAAGGGGAACCTCGCCACAATCTTCCGCCAGGAAGAAGGGCTTGGCGGGTGCGCTCACAACGTCCTGGCTGACCTGGCTGCCATGCGCAGCGGCATCCCGCTTTATGCGGGCGGCTGCATCGGGGCGGACAGATTCGGTCAGATGTGTCTTGATGCCTGTGACCGGTTCGGGATAGACCGTTCCAATCTCAAGGTCCTTGATGGCGCGGCGACATCCTACACCGACGTTATGTCGGAAACTGCTGGCGACGGCTCGCGCACATTTTTCCATTGTCGTGGCGCCAATGC
>CADAXR010000118.1 GCA_902791945.1 uncultured Bacteroidia bacterium | reverse complement strand
GAATCAAAAAAAGTTGTATATTTGCAGTCCCGCACTTAAAGGCGAGGGGCGTTTCAGCAAAAGCCGAGACTTCCGGAGAGGTGGGTGAGTGGCTGAAACCAGCAGTTTGCTAAACTGCCGTACGGGTAACCGTACCACGAGTTCGAATCTCGTCCTCTCCGCAAGAGCTGCCCGAAGGCAGCTCTTTTTGCGTAGAGTCCGAGATATTTTTTTATGCGACCTTCGCTCCGCTTCGGTCGGTGCCTCCGGTCGTCGCTTCGCTCCTCAACTGCGGCACGGCGGCTGATGCCGCCATCGGCACTTCGTGCCTCCAAGATGTCGGAGGGCTTTGGCCCGACGAAATCTCGGAGAGGACGAGATTTTTAGCGTGGTGAGTAAATCGCAGTAAGTCAATGTTTTACCGAAAGTCTTATTGCCGGTTTGGCGGCAATTTGACTTCTGGGAAAGTGTTGATTATCGGGAAGTTGTGCCCCACGCTGCATATAGCAATAAGAGAAGGGAATCATAGGTGTCTTTGTAAAAATGACTATCTTTACGGAAACTATGTATGTGGATATGAGAATAATGTTTATGAATGCGGCGAAGGTGCTGCTGGTGATGGCGCTGGCTGCGGTGACGGCGGTGGGCGTAAGGGCCCAGCAGAAGCCGGAGGATAGGGACTGGGCGAATTTCGCACGCTATGAGAAGAGTAACCGGCCTATGAAGTTCCGCCCTGTGGCGGTGCTGATGGGGGATTCGATCACGGACAGCTGGGCGAAGAAGGACGGGGCGACGCTGTATCACCGTATGATAGTAGGACGCGGGATAAGCGGACAGACCACGGCTCAGATGCTGGTGCGCTTCCGTGCGGATGTCATCGAGATGGATCCTGAGTATGTGGTGATTCTCGCCGGCATCAACGACATAGCCCGTAACAACGGATACATAAAACTCTCCAATATCCACAAGAATATCGTCTCGATGGCGGAGCTTGCGCAGGCGCACGGGATAAAGCCCGTCCTCTGCACTCTGCTCCCGGCCCACGAGATAGGCTGGCGCCCGGATCTCGGCGACCCGAGGCCGAAGATTGATTCTCTCAACACGATGATCCGGGACTATGCCGCGAAAAACGGACTGCCCCTAGTGGACTACCACTCTGCGATGAAGGATGACGAAGGCGCCATGAAGGAAGAGTACCGCAAGGACGCAGTCCACCCCAACCTGGACGGATACAAGAAAATGGAACAGGTCCTTTTCGACGTGCTCGACAAGGTGCGTGACGCCGCCCCGGCTGGGGAGATGTACGTGCTGACCCCTCCTGCGCCGAAGACCCCGAAGGTCAACGGCGCCAAGGTGTACGGCGCCCGTCCGCGTGCCCCGTTCCTCTACCGCATCCCCGCCACGGGCCCGAGACCGGTATCATCACCGGTTCGGTCAAGAAGGCCGGCACCTGGAAGGTGACGCTCCGTGCGGAGAACTCCCTCGGCAAGGGCGAAAGGGAGCTCCGCATCGTAATAGGCGAGAATATCAGCCTGACTCCCCCTCTGGGTTGGAATTCCTGGAACGTGTGGGGCTTCTCCGTCTCGCAGGAGAAGGTTCTCGCGTCGGCCAGGGCGATGGTCTCCAGCGGCCTCGCCGACTGCGGCTGGTCCTATATCAATATCGACGACGGATGGCAGGGCGTCCGCGGAGGCAAATACAACGCCATCCAGCCCAACGCCAAATTCACCGATATGGGTGCCCTCGCGGACGAAATCCACTCGATGGGTCTCAAGCTGGGCATCTATTCTGGCCCCTGGGTCGGCACTTATGCCGGCCACATCGGCTCCTCCGCCGACTATGAGGACGGCACCTACGAAATCGTAAAAAAGGGTCTTGTGGACGAGTACTACAGGCTCGACCGGACCCGCGCCGACCGTTCCAGCGTGCGGTATTTCGGGCCGTATTCCTTCGTCTCGGCAGACGCCCGCCAGTGGGCGGACTGGGGCATCGACTATCTCAAATACGACTGGTTCCCCAACGACGTCCCCCACACCCGTGAAATGTCGGAAGCGCTTCGCGCCACCGGACGCGACATAGTCCTTAGCCTCTCCAACGCGGCGCCGTATTCGGAGGCCTCCTCCTGGGAGTCCCTGAGCCAGGCCTGGCGCACGACCGACGACATCCGTGACACCTGGATGAGCATGAGCACCATAGGGTTCTACGGCCAGGCGGCCTGGTCGCGCTACTGCGGACCCGGACACTGGCCGGATGCCGACATGCTTGTGGTCGGAAAGGTCGGCTGGGGCCCTTCCGTGCGCCCCACGAGGCTCACCGCCGACGAGCAGTACACCCACATCTCGCTGTGGGCCCTTCTCAGTTCCCCGCTTCTTATCGGCTGCGACATGGCTGATATGGACGAGTTTACAATCGGCCTGCTGTCCAATACGGAAGTGCTGGACGTCAACCAGGACCCGCTCGGCATACAGGGTATGGCTGTGAAAATGGACGGGATCCGCGCCATCTACGAAAAGCCGCTGGAGGACGGTTCCGTGGCGGTCGGCCTGTTCAACCTCACGACCGAGCCGCTGAAGACCGGTTTTATCCCCCGCGAAATCGGCATCGAAGGCAAACGGATCATCCGCGACCTGTGGCGCCAGAAGGATCTCGGCACGCTCGACGCCGTCGAGCGCTGGGAAACCACTATTCCGGCCCACGGGGTTGTGCTCCTGACTTTACGTACTCAGTAGGATATGCCCGGAAGTCTGTCAGCGTGGTTGCGCAAATGGATGCTTCCCGTCGCTATGGTGACGGGAGTGTCGCTGTATCTCCTGCTTCACTTTGTGCCGGCCTTCGAGGAGGGCGGCTACATCAGTTTCGCCCGCTGGATGCAGCCGACTCTCGTCAGCGTGATGCTGTTCCTCCAGCTCAACGTGGTGTCGCCGAAGGACCTTAAGCTCCACAAGTGGCACTTTGTGCTGCTTGCGGTCCAGGCCGCGCTTTTCGGCGCGCTGGCCCTCGTCGCGACGTTGCTGCCCTCCGGCGCCGTCCGGCTCCTCATCGAATGTGCGATGCTCTGCTTCATCTGCCCTACGGCGGCTGCGGCGGGGGTCATCACCCGGAAAATCGGCGGAAGCCTTCCGGGCATCATGACCTATCTCGTGCTTGCGGATGCGCTCGCCTGCCTGCTGATCCCCCTGATGATACCGATGGTCCACCCTTCCGTGGAACTGCATTTCTGGGCTTCATTCTGGCAGATCGTCCGGCGGGTATTCTCCATACTTGTGCTGCCGTGCTTCCTGGCGTGGACCATACGTTACCTGCTGCCCGGAGTGCAGCGCTGGCTGGCCCGTTTCGTCGATGCGGCGTTCTATATATGGGGAATATGCCTTACGATGGCCATGTCGCTGGCGACATACGCCCTTGTCACGAGCGGTATCGGCATCCTCGTCGCGCTCGGCATCGGAGCCGTGTCCCTCGCCAGCTGCCTGCTGCAGTTCGTCATCGGGCGCCGTGTGGCCCGCCGCTACGGCCGCAGCGAGACCGTCACCTCCGGCCAGGCCCTCGGCCAGAAGAACACTGCTTTCATCATCTGGCTCGGATTCAACTACATGACCCCCGTCACCTCCGTCGCCGGCGGCCTCTACGCCATCTGGCAGAACCTCGTCAACGCCTGGGAACTTTCCCGCGAGTAAGCGCGCCTAATGGGACGAGAAAGTGGCCATTAGGTTCAAAAATAGGCGATTTTGATCCTAATGGGCCGTATTTTTCCCCATTGGGCACGCCTTAGCCAGGGCAGCGCGGCCGGCGGGGGCCATAAGGCCGCGGCGCTCGAGATCCTCGCAGCGGCGGCGGTTCAGGCCAGTCCAGTGGCTGCCCTTCCTGCGCGGGGACAGGCGCTGCGCAAGCCGCCCGTCCGGCAGACGCTTGCACGTTGAGTCAATCCACCCGAAGCATAGTGCCTCTTCAACGATATCAATATAGGGAACGGTCCCGGGCCGCGGGGCCTTCCCGCGGTTGCAGGTCACCCAGCACTCCCGCTCCACGGCATGGTTCTTCTCCAGCCACTCCCGCAGCTGCCCCCTGTCGCCGTATTCCAGAAGATTTATTATTTCCACGGCCCTTGGTGGTTAAGATGCACAAATATACTTGATTTTGGAGAAAATACTTTTTCGCGACAATAAACTATATTTGCATAAAATGTAAAAAGTCATGTCCAGAAATCTCATCCTGATTCTTTTTGTCTTCATCTTTAGCGGATTTGCATGTGGAAGCGGCCCCGGAGCGGGGGACGGCCTGCGGCTGGAGTTGCCCGCCGTCACGGAGAAAGATGATGTGGTGGAACACCTCGGATATGTCGCCTCGCTCAACCACGACAGGCTTATCCCCAACTGGGTGGCGTATGAGCTGACCCGGGAAGAGCTCAAGGGGAACGAGAAGCGGGACACGCCCTTCCAGTGGGACCCGGACGTCAAGGGCAGGCAGGCCTGGCGGGAGGACTATTCCGGCTCTGGATGGGACAAGGGCCACATGGTCCCGCGCTCCGACCTGAAGTGGTCGGCGAAGGCTTATTCGGAGAGCTTCTATTTCTCCAACATCTGCCCCCAGAACCACGAATTCAATTCGGGCTCCTGGATGACGACAGAGAACATGGCAAAGCGTCTTGCAAACCAGTACGGCTCCGTCTACATTGTCTGCGGTCCGCTGGTGTTCGACAATCATTTCGGCACCATCGGGCAGCACAAAGTCACAGTCCCCGACGCCTTCTTCAAGGCCTTCCTCATCTGCGACAGGGGCGAGTATTACGCCATAGGCATCGTCATGCGCAACTGGGCTGAACGTCAGGACCTCAAGGCATCCGCCGTGACCGTCGACGAGGTGGAGGAACTGTGCGGCTTCGACCTCTTTTCATCCCTCGAGCGCACGGTCCAGGAGGCCGCCGAGTCGAAAATCGTCTGGAGCAAGTGGGGAATATAGTTCGCTCTTACACGGCTTTGATGGTAGTGGAAGCAGGGAGATCGGTGGAGGATGTGCCTACGAGGATAGTGTACTCGCCGGGGGCGGCGGTCCACTTGTGGGCGTCCGCATCGAAGTAGCAGAGGTCCTGGTAGGAGAGCTCGATTGAGATCTGCCTGCTTTCTCCAGCCTTGAGATACACCTTCTGGAAGCCCTTGAGCTCCCTCGCGGGGCGGGCGACGGGCGATGCCGGCGGGGCCACATAGACCTGCACGACCTCGGCGCCGTCGCGGTCTCCGGTGTTGGTGAGCGTCAGCTTCACCTTGAACTCTCCGAGCCTTCCGACACGGCTCCTGGTGGCCTTGAGGCCGCTGATTTCAAACGAAGTATAGCTCAGACCGTAGCCGAACGGGAACTGCGGGGCGATGCCCTCGGTGGCGTACCAGCGGTAGCCGACGAAGACGCCTTCCGAGTACTCCTCCTGAAAGACGCCGTTCTCATCCTTCACGCCCGGATACTGCTTTTCGCTCTTCAGCGGGCCGTCCTCGAGGCTGCAGGGGATCGTGAACGGCAGCTTGCCGGAGGGGTTGACCCTGCCGGTCAGCACATCCGCAAGGGCGCGGCCGTTCTCGCTTCCGCCATACCATCCCTGGATGATGGCGTTAGCCTTGTCGGCCCACGGCATCGCTACGGGCGAGCCGGAGATATTGACGACGACAAGTTTTTTGCCCGTCCCGGCGAGAGCCTCGATGACATCCTGCTGGCCATAAGGCAGCGGGAGCTCAAGACGGTCGGAGCCCTCCCTGTCCTGGTGCTTGCTCTTGTTGAGGCCGCCGACAAAGATGACGAGGTCGGCATCACCCGCTGCGGCGACTGCCGCCTCGATAAGTTCCGAAGGGCTGCGCTCTTCGCTAAGGTCTTGCCCTGTGGAGACGTTGTTGTAGGAACCCTCAATGTCGCCGACATAACCTCTTTCGTAACTCACGGCTCCGCCGAATTCCTCCTGCAGGGCCTCGAGGGGCGTGATTTCGTGCCTGGTCTTAAGCGAAGAACTTCCTCCGCCGACAACCAGTTTCTTGATTGCGTTCTCTCCGACCACGAGGATCTTTCCGGGGTTGGAGAAAGGCAGCACGCCGTCGTTCTTGAGCAGCACGGTGCCTTCCGCAGCTATCTTCCTCGCAGCCTCGAAGTG
>CADAXR010000117.1 GCA_902791945.1 uncultured Bacteroidia bacterium | reverse complement strand
TGTCCACCGGGATACAGCGGATGGTCGCCTTGGTCTCCTCCTGGATCTTCGCCTCGGTCTCGGCGGTGCCGTCCCAGTGGCAGAGGAGGAAGCCGCCCTTCTCAATCTCCTCCTTGAACTCGTCCCAGCTGTCCACCTTACGGACCTGGCCCTCGCGGTAGTCGAAAGCCTTCCTGTAGCTGTTCTTCTGGATGTCGTCGAGAAGGTCGATAATGCGGTCCTCAAGGCCTTCGAGGGGCTCGGTCACCTTCTCGAGGGTGTCGCGGCGGTGGACCTCGACGGTGCCGTTCTCAAGGTCACGCGGGCCCATCGCAAGGCGCACGGGGACTCCCTTGAGCTCCCACTCGGCGAACTTGAAACCGGGACGGAGGGTGTCGCGGTCGTCGATCTCGACGCTGTGGCCCCGGTCCTCGAGGTCCTTCTTTAGCTCCGCCATCTTGCCGAGCACGGCGCTGCGCTCCTCGTCGCTCTTGTAGATCGGGACCATCACGACCTGGATGGGCGCGAGGGCCGGAGGGAGGACGAGGCCGTTGTCATCGCCGTGGGCCATTATGAGGGCGCCCATAAGGCGGGTCGAAACGCCCCAGGAAGAGGCCCAGACATACTGCTGCTGGCCGTCCTTGTCCGTAAACTTGACGTCGAAGGACTTGGCGAAATTCTGCCCGAGGAAATGGGAGGTGCCGGCCTGGAGGGCCTTGCCGTCCTGCATCATGGCCTCGATCGTGAGGGTGTCGAGGGCGCCGGCGAAGCGCTCGCCGGGGCTCTTGTGACCCACCACGACCGGAAGGGCCATATAGTTGCGTGCGAAATCGGCATATACGCCGACCATCTGCTCGGCCTCGGCGGCAGCCTCTTCGGCCGTCGCGTGGGCGGTGTGGCCCTCCTGCCAGAGGAACTCGGCCGTCCTGAGGAAGAGGCGTGTGCGCATCTCCCAGCGGACAACGTTGCACCACTGGTTGCAGAGGATGGGAAGATCCCTCCAGGAGTGGATCCAGTTTTTATATGTACTCCAGATGATGGTCTCGGAGGTGGGACGGACGACGAGTTCCTCTTCGAGTTTCGCAGTCGGGTCCACGACGACGCCGGGGCCGTCGGGATTGGTCATCAGGCGGTGGTGAGTCACGACGGCGCACTCCTTGGCGAAGCCCTCGACGTGCTCGGCCTCGCGGCTGAGGAAGGATTTGGGGATGAAAAGCGGGAAATAGGCGTTTTTCACGCCGGTCTTCTTGAACATCCCGTCAAGGACGGACTGCATCTTCTCCCATATCGCATAACCGTAGGGCTTTATGACCATACAACCCCTCACGGCCGACTGCTCGGCCAGGTCCGCTTTCACCACAAGGTCGTTGTACCACTGGGAATAATTTTCACTTCTTCCTGTTACCTCTTTTGCCATTTCTTTTGTTTTTTGCCGGATTTTCGACTAACTTGCACTTTGTAAAGGAAACGGAGCATAAAAGGGTACGAAAATTGCAGCCTTAAATACGCCTTTCCGAGGTACAAAGATAATAAAATTATAAACAATAGGAGACTATCCGTATGAAAACAAGCGCCGCACTCATCCTCATCGTGATATCCGCCGCTATTTCCTCGCAAGCCTTTGCGCAGGGAAATTCAACGCGGACACAGAGATTCAGCGACGGCATCTACACGATGCCCGCTTCACGTGAAAAAGCCTCCAAGGGCTCAGGTGCCTCGTCCGATGCAGTGAAATCCCTGCAGGACGAGACCCTCGCCTCAGAGCTTTTCGTCAGCGACAGCGCCCCCAAGGCCGACTCGGTCAAGGTGACTCTCGCCGACGCCATCTCCCGGGACCCTTCCTGGTACAATGATTCCTTCTACTACGGTCCCTCCTGGTACCGCCCCTGGTACTGGAACCCCTACTATTACAACCGTTGGTTCTACGGCTATTCCTTCTACCCCTATTCCTACTGGGGTGGTCCCTACTACGGATCCTGGGCCGCCTACTACGATCCCTGGCTCTATGATCCCTGGCGTTACGACTACGCCTGGTACGGACCCTGGTACGGCCCCTACTACGGTCCCTACTTCACTCCCTACGGTCACACATACCACCACGAGTACCACCACGGCGGCGGCCGCTACGAAGGCTACACCGTCGCGTCCCGGGATTCCCGTTCCTCAGGTCAGGGCATGAACAGCGCCGGCGGAAGGCTCTCCGCAGGGCCGAGAGGCGCTTCCCGCGTCTCCGAAGGCTCCGCCGCGAGAGGGAACGTCGCAATCCAGGGCAGGGCGCGCTCCATCAAGCAGGTCGACCGCGAAGCCCCCTCCAGGAGCGAAATCAACGCTTCCGCCCGCGCCGCCGTCGCCCCCAAGGGCGTCGTAAGCGCCCACAGCGCCGCTGTTTCAAGCGCCCGCAGCGCTTCCTCGAGCTCATCCTATGCAGCATCTTCCCGTCCCGCACAGGCGAGTTCAGCCGCTTCCGTCCGCGGCACATCCCAGTCCGTCCGCAGCACGGCGTCATCCGCCGGCTCCAGGCCCTCATCAGCCGCTACGGTTCGCGCCGTCCCCCAGAGCCGTTCGACAGGTTACAGCTCCGGCTCCTCGTACTCCGGCAGCAGCTACTCCCGCAGCTATTCGGGCGGAAGCAGTTATTCCGGCAGCAGCTATTCGGGCAGCAGTAGTTACTCCGGTGGCGGCAGCTACTCCGGCGGCAGTTCCGGCGGCGGACGCTCATCTTCCGGCAGTTCATCACACGGAGGGCGCAGGTAGCCCTTCAAAAAGACAACTCAAGCTATGAAGAAGGCCATTACCATATTACTAATGGTTTCGACAGGTATAGCGGCTTCGGCCCAGACCTATCTCGATGCCTATAATTTCTCCTTCAACGACTACTACGGCACAGCCCGTTCGGTCGGTATGGGGAACGCACTTACCGCCGTCGGAGGCGACATAGGCTCCGTGGCGATCAACCCGGCCGGCTCCGCCGTCGCAGGCTACAGCCAGGTCACCCTCACCCCGGGATTCAGCGTATCCAACACCGTATCCCAGGGCACGGCGCTAAGCGGAGAGACAGCCCCCTACGGCTTCGAGGACGCTCTCAGGTCGTCCAAGACCAGGTTCGCCCTCCCCTCCGTCGGCGCGACCTTCAACTTCAACACCAGGCGCAGCCGCGGTGTCAAGGACGTTTCCATAGGGTTTATCTACTCCACCTCCAACGTCTATCTCAACACCATCAGCGCCTCCGGCACCAACAACACCACCTCAATCAGCGGTTATTTCTCGCAGGTGGCAAACGGAAACACGGCCGCGTCCCTCGACGCGAGCGGAGCCTATGACTCAGGCATCCCGTGGGAGGCCATACTCGCCTACCGCGGCGGCCTCATCGCGACCCGCGCCGGCACCGACAACGTCTATGTCGGCGCCGCGGAAAAGGCCCTCGACAACGGAGAGAACGCCCTCGCCGGCCTCATAGACCAGCACTACGGCCGCCTTACGACAGGAAGCAAAGGCTCGATGATCTTCAACATCGGCCTCAACATCTCCGACTATGTCTATATAGGCGCGAACCTCTCGCTCCTCACCCTCACCTACTCCTACTCCGACTCCTTCCGCGAGAACGTCAACATGGACGACCCCGCCAACGTCGCAAAGTTCAAGCAGGAGTTCATCGGTGAAGGCGGAGAGACCATCCAGACGCGTTTCGACAACCTCCGCTACCGCCAGTTCTGGAAAGACCGCGGCACGGGTTTCAACGCCAAGTTCGGCATAATCGCACGCCCGGTGGCCGGCCTCCGGCTCGGTCTCACCGTCCAGACCCCTACGGCTACGACGATCAGGGAGACCTACAGCTACGACGCAAGTTCGCAGTATGTCAACGCCAACTTCTCCTCCAGCGAGGAGTCGCCTTCGGACAAATTCTCCTACAGGCTCCGTTCGCCCTGGGTCTTCGGGGCGGGTCTGGCCTACACCTTTGCCGACAAAGGCCTCATAAGCGCGGACTACGAGATGACCGACTACTCGTCGATGCTCCTTTCCTCCGCCTCGTCGGCCGCATACTCCGCAAGACTGCGGCCTTCGGCCGCGAACTGATACACGTCAAAATCCATCAGATGCGCTTCGCTGCGGTAATAAGCGACCATGTCGTCCTGCCGTTCTCTTTCGGTGACTGCGCCCTCAACATAATCCGCTGGAACAACGACATAGTACCCGGTCGTGCCGATGGGAACTATCTTTTCGTATCTGGTCACACTGTCGGGGGCGCGCAGAACCAGAAGACCGTTTTTAATGGAGAACGTGCAGTTTTCACCGTTTAGATTAAGAGAGCCGGTGTCGTTGCCGGCGTCTGTCCAGTTGTTTTGCTCAAAGCCGTTGAAGTCATTAATCTTAAACCAGCCGTCATCCTGGATGCTGATGGTCCACTCGCCTGCATAGTCGAGGCCCTGCTCCTTGAGCTCCGCCAGCGCCTCGTGCGGGACATCTCCGTCGCTGCTCTCGCGGGAGTAAAAGCGCCACTGCCCCGCAAGCAGGGAGTCGCTTTTCTCCTGCTCCGGCATATGATAGCTGTATTCCGTCTGAACGGCACTCCAGTCAATCTCGGTCGACCCGGCCAGTTCCCCGGCGGACTGCTCACTCTTTTCAAACACGTAAAAAGAATTAGACATGCCAGCGCCCATGTCAACCCACAGGAAGCCGTTGCGCACGCTCATCTGACATGAGTATCCGTTGATGTTGAAGATACCGGTGCCGTCGCCGTTGTCGGTCCAGACATCCTCGATGACCTCGCCGAACATGCTGACGCTCAGTTTTCCGTCCGCGCTTAATGTCGCGGCAATGTTGTCCATGAAGGTGCCTGTGAGCTGTTCATGCGGCACGGGCATGTCGCCCTCCATGGAATAGATCTTCCAATTCCCGACAAAGGGTGGAGCGTTCGCTGCGGCAAAGGCCGGCATGGACAGCAGCATGCAGATCAT
>CADAXR010000116.1 GCA_902791945.1 uncultured Bacteroidia bacterium | reverse complement strand
GCATTCCTCCTTGTAAGGCTCCTCATCGCCCTTCTTCTCCGGGCGACAAGGATCAGGCCCAATGCCTATTCTTCGGCAAGGCGCATCTGCTACACCATCTTCATCGCGGCAATGGTACTTATGCTCCTGACGCTCGGCCCGCTTGTACTTTTCCGCGCCCCGGGAAGCGCAATACGCATAGTCCTGATAGTGGAAATGGCTCTGTCTTACCTCATTCTACTATTAAGAAGAGCACAAATTCTTTCTCCATATTGCAATCCTTTCAGTCTTTTTTTGTACCTTTGCGCCCTCGAATTGTTGCCGACCGGTCTTTACATTGCCTCGGCAGTAGTTTTTTGAAGCAAAGGATATGACTGTCAAGAAGATACTTATTTCACAGAACCCTCCGAGGGTCCTCAACGGCTACCAGGCGCTCAAAGATAAGTACGGCGTGGAGATCGACTTCCGCCCGTTCTTCAAAATCGTTCCGCTTTCCCTGAAGGAATTCCGTCCTCAGAAGATAAATATCCCCGAGTACACAGCGATAGTCTTCTCCTCGCGGCACGCCATCGACGCCTTCTTCGCAATCTGCGAAGAGCTCCACTTCCGTGTCCCCGAGACAATGAAGTATTTCTGCAACAGCGAGCTCGTCGCCAACTACCTGCAGAAGCACATCGTCTACCGCAAAAGGAAGATCTTCTTCGGAGACGGATCGGCCGAAAGCATCATTTCCCTTATCGGCACCAAGCACAAAAACGAGCATTTCCTGCTCACTTCCTCCGACTCATCCAATGCGACGACCCTCAGCAGGCTCTTCGATGAAAAAGGCCTTAAGTGGGAGAACGCCATCCTCGTCAAGACCGTCATCTCTGACCTCAAGGACCTGGACATCAACGCCTACGACCTCGTG
The DNA here is from genome assembly GCA_902791945.1 of uncultured Bacteroidia bacterium. Taxonomy (GTDB): domain Bacteria; phylum Bacteroidota; class Bacteroidia; order Bacteroidales; family UBA932; genus Cryptobacteroides. Next base: position 4,163 of record CADAXR010000116.1, on the reverse strand, counting down.
GTGTTCTACAACAACGCCGACGTAAAATCCCTCGGCGAGAACTTCCCCGGTTTCAAGCAGGGCGACATCCGTTTCATGTCCTACGGCAAGGGCGTCGTCAAGTCGATGGAAGAGGCCGGCCTCAGGATTGACATAAAGGCTCCGACCCCGGACGCCCCTTCAGTGGCCAGCGCGATAGACGTCTATCTCAAGAAAGAAGCCTGACAGATGTCCGTTTCCGGACATACCCTCCCGAAGTGCGAACGCCTGAGCGGGCAAAAAGCCACGGCAACCCTTCTCCGTGAAGGCCGCTACGTCAATGCCGGCTGCCTCAGGCTTTGCTGGAAGGAAGGGGAGGATGTCTCCCGGATAATGGTTTCCGTACCCAAAAAACTCTTCAAAAGGGCCGTCAAGCGGAATCTTCTGAAGCGCCGTATCCGCGAAAGCTACCGGCTTCAGAAAGATCTCCTCGGCAAGCCCGTGGACATCCTCTTTATCTACACCTCCCCGGAGGTCATGCCCTCGGAGACCATTTTCAAGGCCGTGGGCGAAGGCCTCAGGCACATCGTAGACAGATGAAAAAGTTCAGGGATATACTGCGGAAGATCCTTTCCGCACCTTTTATCCTGCTGATAAAGTTCTACCAGGTCTGCATATCCCCGCTCAAGCCGCCGACCTGCAGGTTCACGCCGACCTGCTCGCAGTACGCCCTCGAGGCCTTCCGCAAGTACGGCCCGTTCAAGGGCGGCTGGCTTGCCCTCAGACGAATACTCCGCTGCCACCCCTGGGGCGGAAGCGGCTATGATCCGGTCCCGTAATGCCAAAGAAAGAAAACATAGAGAAAATGTTCGACGCCGTAGCACCTACCTACGACTCGCTGAACCATATAATGTCGCTCGGAGTGGACAGAGCCTGGCGGCGGAAAGCGGTCCGTGAGATAATCGGAGGCGGTGCCAAGGATGTCCTGGACGTAGCCTGCGGCACAGGAGACTCCGCCATAGCGATCGCGAAGGCACTCCCGGAAGGCGGCTCCGTGACCGGCATCGACATCTCCGACGGGATGATGGCCCTTGTCGCCGACAAGGCGGCTTCGGCCGGGGTCGGAGACAAGATAACACTCCGCAAAGAGGACGGCGAAGCCACCTCTTTCGCCGACGGCTCCTTCGACTGCGTGACCTGTTCTTTCGGAATTCGCAATTTTGAGCACAAAGATAAGGGGCTCAAGGAGTTCCGCCGCGTCCTCAGGGACGGCGGCTCCGTCGTGATCCTCGAGCTTTCCGTCCCGCAGAACCGCATTCTGCGCTGGTTCTACGACATCTATTTCCTCCACATCCTTCCCTGGATAGGAGGCGCCGTCTCCGGCGAGAAAGCGGCATACCGCTATCTGCCGGCCTCGGTACATAATTTTCCCGCCCCCGAAGCATTCATGAAAATGCTTTCGGAAGCGGGATTTTCTTCTGTGCGCTGCCGCACACTGTCTCTCGGACTCTGCCGGCTTTTCGTCGGCAGGAAATAAGTCCTATTCTCCTACGACCCAGACGAGTACGTGCCTGTCGAAGGTGATGTACTCGAGCTCGTACTCTTCTTCCTCCTCGTCCTTGTTGATGAAGGTCGCTTCGAGCTCGCCTTCGCCGCGGGGGCGGAAACGCTCGATCTCGATCTGCTCGGCGAAGTCGAGATTATAGACCGACACGAGCTTGAAGATAGCCTCCTTGGCGCACCAGTAGATGGCGAGCTGCTCGTTGCGGCGGTCGTCGTCGAGGTCGTCGATTTCGTCCTCCGAAAGAGCCTTCTTCTCGACTGCGGAGAAATCGCGATCGAGCGACTCGATGTCGATGCCGACATTCTCCTCGTCGTGGAGGATGACGGCGACGTACTTGTTGGTGTGGGTGATGGAGATGTTGATGGGGTTGTTCTCGATGTAGGGCTTGCCGTTGTCGTGGTGGCTGAGATAGACCTTCTCGTCGAACATTGTGTTGAGAAGGGCGCGGACGGCGAGCCTCTGGCAGCGCAGCGACTCGCTGCCGATGAAGGAGATCTCCTCCATCTCGTCGGACGGGGTCGCGCTGAGGGCCTTGAGCTCCTCCTCGGTCTCCGTTATCTGCCAGACGCCGATCTCTGCGCCGTTGTCAAGTTCTTTTCTAAGATATAAAGCCATAAACTGTAAATTTACTTACTTCAGTGCACGCCGAAACGGCCGGAAGGACATTCCGGCGGAATGGAGATATGTACGGGGTCGCGACAAAGGGTCGTCAGAAGAGACGGCCGTCTGCGGCTGGGATCCAGCTATTGATGGACTGGGAGGCTCCATTCAGGGTGCAACTATTGTTTTACGCGACAAATATATAAAGGATATTTGGATTTACAAACTTTACTCAATGCCGCTGAGGTGGATGAGGGACTTGACCGGGGCGATGCCGCCGAGCTTGTTGCGGCCCTTGAGGTCGTCCAGCTCGACCAGGAAGACGAAATCCTCGACCTTTATGCCGTATTCACGGCCGTCCCTCACCACTTTCATCTTCTCGATCGCCTTCGCAACTCCCATTGCGGTACCGCCTGTCGCGAGTACGTCGTCGAAAAATGTCACATGGAAAACATCTCCGTCAGGCCTTCCTGCCGCAACGTCCGAGAGGCGGAAGTAGAGCGTGTCCTTGCCGTATTCCTTGACGATGTCTATAGTGACAAGGTCCCCCTTGCTGAAAGGCAGCTTGCCCCTTTTCCTCATAGGGATGATGTTGCGTACGTTCGAGCACTCCGTCAGCATCGGAGCCGCGAAGAGGAAGCCGCGCGCCTCGGGGGCGATGACATTGGGCGCGCCGCAGAGTGCGCCAAGATCGCGGATTACGCTCCTGAAGACGCTCTTGTCGTGCATCAGGGGAAGTATATCCACGAAATTGACGCCCTTCAGCGGGAAGCCGGGATAGTATTTAAGATACTTCTCGTACAAGGCCTAGAGGTTTGGATTGGCTTTCTTCCACTCGGCTGTCGGAGGGACGATGCCGAGGGAGACGATCTCGTCGCGCATGGCGCAGAGGTGCTCATACGACGCGTCGAGGGCCGCCATCTCCTCGGGAGTGCCTTCAGGGGCGGTGAAGTGGACGCCGCTCGCATCGATGACGGTCGGCATGGCCATCATGACGTTGTGGTACTTGCCTTCATTGACATAGGTGCCGGCAGGCCAGGTGAAGGGTTCACCGCCCATCGCAGCCTCGATCATCCTGACAGCCTGGTAGGCCGGGCTCTGGAACGAGCTGCGGCCGCGGAGCTTGATGATGGCGCTGCCGCCCTGGATGGTGGCCTGCTTGATTTCCGCGAACTTCTCTGCGGAAAGGCCCATCTCGGAGAGGGGCTTGCCGTCGATCTTGACCTTGGAAGCGAAGACCGCCATGGCCTCGCCGTGGCCGCCGTAAGTGTGGGCGCCCGTCACTTTGTCCTGACGCACGCCGAACTCCTTGGCGAAAGCGCTCTGGAGGCGCGTCGAGTCAAGGGCGGCGAGGGAGGTGAGCTGGCAGGGCTTGAGACCGGAATGGATGAGGGCCGTAAGGGCCGTCACGTCGGCGGGGTTGAAGATGACGACGACGTGCTTGACGTCGGGGCAGTACTTGCGGATGTTGTCGCCGAATTCGGCGGCGATCTGGCAGTTGCCCTTCAGCAGGTCTTCACGGGTCATGCCCTCCTTGCGGGGAGCGCCGCCGGAAGAGATGATGTACTTGGCATCCTTGAAAGCTTCCTCCGGATCGACGGTCCAGGAGATGTTGGCGCCGGGGAAGGCGCAGTGGTACATCTCCTCAGCGACACCGTTGACGCCGGGGCCGTAGATGTCATAGAGGCAGATGTTGGGGGTGAGACCGAGCATGAGCGCGGTCTGGGCCATATTGGAGCCGATCATACCGCCGGCACCGACAATGGTAAGTTTCTCTTCAGTCAGAAATTTCATATTTGTTGAATGTTTAGTCTTAGTTCACGCCCGGCGGAAGCGGCTCCGTTTTTCAGCCTCACAACGCCGGAACCGCAAATATAGCAATTTGTAACGACAAAATGAAATCATTCAAAGGCTCCGTCGCGTATAACGAGAGTCCGGTCGCACATCTCGGCAAGCGACGGGTCGTGAGTCACGATAACTATCGTCTGGCCGAAGCGCTCGCGAAGGGAGAAGAACAGAGAGTGTATTTCCTTCTTGGTCG
>CADAXR010000115.1 GCA_902791945.1 uncultured Bacteroidia bacterium | reverse complement strand
GGCAGGGTCAACCCTTCGGGCCGTCTCCCGATGACTTTCGCACGCGACTATTTCGACTATCCTTCGGCCCTGGACTTCCCTTACGACCGCCCTTCGGAAGGGAAAAACTATGATTTTACTGATTATTCAGAAGGAATATTCGTAGGATATCGCTATTTTTGTTCGCGGGATGTTCCGGTCTGCTGGCCGTTCGGATATGGCCTCAGCTACACTTCGTTCGGCTGCTCGGGCGTCAGGGTCAAAAAGGGCAGGTCTTCATTGACGGTGTCTTTTACCGTGACCAACAAGGGCGGACGAAGCGGCAGGGAAGCGGTAGGTGTCTATGTAACAGCCCCTTCCGGCGGCCTTGAAAAGCCGGCGGTGGAGCTGAAGGCTTTCGCGAAGACCCGGGAGCTTGCTCCCGGCGCTTCCGAAGCCCTCTCCGTCGAGATACCCTTCAGCTCCCTGGCCTCGTTCGACGGAAGCGGCTGGGTGACGGCCCGCGGAGAGTACACCCTCCGCATAGGTGCCGACCCGACATCCCCTATGGCAATGGTCAAGGTATCATTAAAATCAGTGAAATGAAGCGTCAGGACGAAATACTTGCCAGACTGAACGAAATTACCCTCGCCATCAAGGCGGGCAGCAATGACGTGTTCTGGTCCGTATATCGCGCGGAGTATGACAACCTCCTGCACTTCGTGTGCAGCTACACCCGCAACAGGCAGGACGCCGAGGATCTCGTGCAGGAGACGATGATCGCGATCTGGGACAACCGGGAGAGTCTGGATCCCGGGAGAAATTTCAGGTCCTATCTCTACACCATCGCACGCAACAAGTCCCTCAACTACCTCCGCGACAACGCCAAAAGAAAAAGCGGCAGCTCTCTCCAGGAGTCGGAAGCTCTGATCAACTCCCTTGCCCTCAGTTCACCAAGCGTCGAGGAGGAGATCAATGCGATGGACCTCGAAGGATTCATTGAGAGGATATACCTGTCCCTGCCCGAGAAGGTGGTCAACACCTTCAGGATGAGCCGCCAGGAGGGGCTTACTTACAACGAGATCGCCGAGAAGCTCGGCATAACGACCAAGGTCGTCGAATATCACATCAGCATCACCCTCAAGGCCATCAGGCTCCGTCTCGGGATGAAGAACCAGAACCATAACGCGTTGAAGGCAACGCAACCAGTTAAGAAATAATGGAAGAAAAACAGATCATCAGATATATAATGGGCAAGGCCGACCGGCAGGAGCGGAGAGCGATGTCGGAATGGCTGATGGCTTCGCCGGAGAATATGGAGAGATTCGCCTCCCTCAAGGCGAAATACGTTTTTTCCTCGATGCCCAACACGATTCTGCCCGAAAAGGAGAACCGCCTTCTGCCGACCCTTATCGGCATCGCGGCCGCCCTTTTCATCCCGCTCCTCGCAGGTGCCGTTTACCTTTTCATAGAAAAGAAGGCCGCCGTAGAGAACTTCCGGGAAGCAAGCCGCCAGGTCGAGATTCTCTCCTCCCAGACTCCCGGCAACATCACTTATTTCGCCAACCCCGGCACAAAGAGCTTAGTCGTCCTTCCCGACAGCTCCATCGTGAGGCTGAACGGAAATTCAAAGCTCATCGTCCCCCAGACTTTTTCCCCCGTTCAGAGGGAACTCTTCCTCTCCGGAGAAGGCTATTTCGAAGTGACCCGCCACGAGGACTGGCCAATGGTCGTGCGCACTCCGAAGGATGTCTCCGTCAACGTCCTGGGCACGACATTCGATCTTTCCGCCTATGAAAACGATGCGGCCATAAAGCTGACCCTCATAGAAGGGAAGGTGACCCTCACTGAGGAAAGGACGAATCACACCCACGAGGTCAAGCCCAACCAGGAGATCAGGATCGCAGACCTCACGTCCGATCCCGTAGAACTTCCTCCCGCTCCCAGGATCGTGAGGGCCGACATAACAAAAAATACCGGCTGGATCCACGGCGAACTGATCTTTGACAACACCCCTATGACCGAGGTTTCAAAGCAGCTCGAGCGCTGGTATGGAGTGAATATCCATGTTTCGGACGAGGACATCCTGAAGTACCGTTTCACGGCGACATTTACTACGGAGTCAATCACCCGTGTACTTGACCTTATCCGCTTCTCGACCATGCTCGATTACGAGATCAACGGCACGGACGTCTATATCTCCCGCCCCCGGCGCCGCTGAGCCGGTACGGAATGTCGTTTGAAATCACCTTTTTTCCCGGAAAGGTGATTTTTTTTGTATCTTTGCACGATATGGAAAGGACGGTCGGCATAGACTACGGGAAGAAGCGCACGGGGCTCGCCGTGAGCGATCCGCTCGGGATATTCGCGAGCGCGCTCGAGACGGTGGATTCGGCGAAGCTGGTGGAGTATCTGAAGAACTACTCCTCTTCCGAGACTATAGTGCGCTTTGTCGTGGGGTGGCCGACCAATATGGACGGCAGCGAGTCGGAGTCGGCTCCGGGAGTGCGGGCTCTTGTCGCGAGGCTGGAAAAGGAGTTCCCGGGGGTGCCTGTAGTCCTTGAGGATGAGAGGTTTACCTCCGTGCTGGCGCACCGTGCGATGATTGACGGAGGAATGAAAGCGAAGGAGCGCCGCGACAAGGCCTCCGTGGACCGCATCAGCGCAGCTATCATCCTCCAGAGCTGGATGGACCGCAGCTCCGGCAGCCGTGCCGCCTTCGATCCGGCCGCCGTCCCAGAAAGCCTTTCGAAAAAGAATACCAGAAGAAAATGATAAAGCCTATTTATTTATACGGATCCGAAGTGCTGCGGCAGAAGGCCGCGGACGCGGACATTACAAAGAAAGAAGAGATCGACGCCCTCGTGAAGGACCTCTGGGACACCCTCGGCAGCGCCGAAGGTTGCGGCCTTGCCGCCCCCCAGATCGGCGTGAGCCTCCGCGTGCTCATAGTCGACGGCCGTGAGATGACGGAGACCTATCCCTATCTCGACGGCTTCTACCGCACGATGATAAACCCCGTAGTCGTCGAAGAGGGCGCGGCGAAGTGCACCTACAACGAGGGCTGCCTCTCCGTCCCGGGGATCTACGCCGACGTGACCCGCCCTTCCTCCATCACCGTGGAGTACTACAACGAGAAACTGGAGAAGGTTACCGAGGTCTTCGACAAGTTCGCCTGCAGGATGGTCCAGCACGAGATGTCACACCTCGACGGCGTCCTCTTCACCGACCTTGTCGCCCCCATCCGCCGCAAGATGATTTCCGGCAAGCTCCAGAACATCACGAAGGGCAAGGTCCACCCGCGCTACAACTCAAAGCTCAAGTAAGATCCGTTTTCGCAAAACGCGCGGACGCGTATTTTTTGTACGGATTCTTTTGTTATCTTTGTATGTTATGAAAATTAAGGACGTACAGTTTTCGGGTAGCAGCACGAGGGTCGGCGGAAGACCTTCGCCGAAGCTCCCTGAATTCGCGTTCATAGGGCGTTCCAACGTAGGTAAGTCCTCCCTCATCAATATGCTCTGCCAGAGGAAGGGTCTTGCGAAGACTTCGCAGACCCCGGGGAAGACCCGCCTCGTCAACCATTTCGCCGTAAACGGCAAGTGGTACCTCGTCGATCTTCCGGGCTACGGCTACGCCAAAGCATCCGACAGGGAGCGGAAGGAGATCTCCGCCGTGATCGAGGATTATATCCTCAATTCGGACGACCTCGTGCTTCTTTTCGTGCTGGTGGATGCCCGTCACGAGCTGGGCCGCACGGACCGTGACTTCATGGTCCGGCTCGCCCAGGCGGAGGTGCCGTTCTCGATAATTTTCACGAAGGCCGACAAGCTGGGCCCCGTGGCCCTGCAGCGGCAGATTGAGGCCGCGGGCCGCGTCCTTTCGGAGCAATGGGAGGAGCTTCCGGTCATGATAGCCTCGTCGTCCGAGACCGGGCAGGGGAGGGGAGAGATACTTTCTTATATAGACAACATACTGAAAACATTATAGCCATGCTTAATGAACACAGACTGGAAATCTTCGCCTGCGACTCTTCGAGGGAGTTCGCCGAAAAGGTGGTCGCGGAGATGAACCTTCTGAAAGCCCCGGAGGATCCGGAGATCCGTCTCGGCGATCTCGAAATAACCCATTTCAGCGACGGCGAGTTCCAGCCGTCCTTCATGGAGAGCGTCCGCGGCGCTTCGTGCTACATCATCCAGTCCACGTTCCCCCCGACGGACAACCTGATGGAGCTCCTCCTCACGATCGATGCGGCCAAAAGGGCCTCCGCCTACAACGTGATAGCCGTCATCCCTTATTTCGGCTGGGCGAGGCAGGACCGCAAGGACAAGCCCAGAGTCTCCATCGGAGCCAAGCTGGTCGCGAACCTGCTCAAGGCTTCCGGAGTGGACGGCCTCATGTCCTGCGACCTCCACGCCGACCAGATCCAGGGCTTCTTCGACTTCCCCGTCAACCACCTGTATGCCAACATGGACTTCCTCGGGACGATGACCTCCCTCAAGCGTAAGTTCAAGGACACGTTCACTATAGCGGCCCCTGACATGGGCGGCGCCAAAAGGGCCAATTCCTACGCCAAGCACCTCCACTGCCCGGTCGTCATCTGCTACAAGACCCGCTCCAGGGCCAATGTCGTGGAGCGCATCCAACCTATCGGCGAGGTCGAGGGCCGTGACATAGTCATCGTCGACGACATCATCGACACCGCCGGGACCCTCACCGAGGCCGCCAACGAGCTGATGAAGCGCGGCGCCTCCTCCGTCAGGGCTTTCGCGACCCACGCCGTCCTTTCCGGCGACGCCTGCCGCAAGATCGACGAGTCCGCCCTCACAGAGGTCTATGTAACCGATACCATCCCGCTTTCGCAGGATCCGGAGAAGGTAAAATACCAGGGCAAGATCAAGGTTGTCTCCCTCGCGAAGACTTTTGCGAGGATGATACTTAAAGTGTACAACTATCAGGCGATAAGTCCTGACTTTATAATGTAGCGATGAAGGTTTTCCTCGCAGCTGTCGTCTTTGTCGGGCTCTGCGTCCTCGGACTGGGATTCAACATCTTCTTCCGCAAGGACGGAAAGTTCCCTCAGACCGACATTTCTTCGAACGAGGAGATGCGCAGGCGGGGCATCAAGTGCCCCCGCGAGGAGGAAATGGAACTTCTGCGGGCCGGGAAAAGGCCCGCCGGCTGCGACGGCCGCTTCAGCGAC
>CADAXR010000114.1 GCA_902791945.1 uncultured Bacteroidia bacterium | reverse complement strand
CTATCTGGTCCAGGCTTCCTCTGAGGTAGCCGGTGTGGACCATCATTCCGCCGTCAAATCCCTGTACTATCCGTCTTCTTTCTTTCCCGGCATCCTGCCGGACCACCGGCTCCGGCGGCGGCGCTTTCGCAACAACCTGGACCCCGGCCGATAAGAGCAGGACCGCGACAAGGAATATGCGGAGTCTTCCGGTCATATTACTCAGTGCCGGCTTCTTTCAGCGCGCGGGAGCGCCAAGGCTCGAAAAATCTTTCAATCAGCGCATAAGCCGCGAGCGCCTTGTCCGAGATATTGTGTCCGTACCACCGGGCATTGACTTTGTCTCCGGACGAATATTCCATGTAAATCCTGTAGGAGTGGCCTCCGCAGATCGCTTCATCGACCTCATAGCCGTCGAGCTTATAGACTTTATTCTCCTGGAGAAGCTGCTGGAGGCTCTCCACGGTCTTTTTGTCCACCGCATAGGTACGGCGGATGACAGGGTCGCCGAAGCGGTTGCCTTCGTCCAGCACGACGACGACTTTCGGGGTGGTACCCGGGTCGGCGATGAGTTCGCAGTAGTCTTTGCCAAGCCCGGCCGCTCCGGTCCTGGCATAGCTGCAGTAAGTGAGACATGCCCAGAATCGCTGCGCACATAAGAATGACAAGATTTTTCATATCTCCTGCGAAGATAATAAAAACTTTTTTGCAGAAGCCGCCGCCGGGGAAAATTCAGGAAAAATTGTGTATGTTTGTAACATAATATCACTCGTGTACTATGAAAGTGAATCTTCCTAAAGGACTGAGCATTGCTGTCGTCGCGTCGACGTATGCCGTGGCGGCGCTGGCCGGGTATTTCGTCTTCGACGTGTTGGGCCCCTCGGTCCCTGAACTCTGGGCCGTCTTTATCGCCGATGTCGTCGCCACGGTAGTGGTCTGGGCCGTAGGGCTCGCCCTCAGCAACGTGTCGGTCTACGACCCCTACTGGAGCGTATTCCCTCCGGTGATGTTTCTCATCTGGTCCGTCTATAAGGGGGAGTGGTCGCTTCCCGTGATCCTTCTTCTTCTCGCCGTGTGGTTCTGGGGCACGAGGCTCACCCTCAACTGGGTCTATACCTTCAAGGGCCTCGCGCATGAAGACTGGCGCTACACCAAGTACCGCGACAAACTCTCCGCGCCTCTTTTCCACCTCACCAATTTCTTCGGCCTCAACATGATGCCGACAGTTATCGTCTTCGCCTGCATGCTGCCGGGCTTCAAGATATATGAAAGCCTACACCCGGCCAATGCCCTCACCTTCTTCGGCTTTGTCGTCTGCATTGCTTCCGCCTGCATCCAGATAGTCGCTGACCGCCAGATCCACCGCTTCCGTGCGGAGAATCCCGGGAAGTTCTGCAACGTGGGACTGTGGAAAAACGGCCGCCACCCCAATTATTTCGGCGAAATCCAGTTCTGGTGGGGAATATGGATAATGTACGCCTCCCTTGAAGGCTTTGACCTTCTCGTCCTCGCGCCTGTCGCCATGACCGCTATGTTCCTCGGCATCTCCGTTCCCCTTATGGAGCACCGCCAGCTCGCCAACAAGCCCGGCTACGCCGAGTACCGCCGGCAGGCCCGAATACTCATATAAACAATATAATGAAACGATTCAAATTCTGGATGCTCCCCGGAGCATTCTTCCTTCTTGCCGCATTCCTCAACCTCTACGGACGTCTTGCCGACCCGGTTTTGGCTTCAACTGTCAAGCCGGCGCTCATGCCTCTTCTGGCACTTACCGCCTTGTCGGCCGCCGGCGGTCTTGTTTCAAGGGAAATCAGACTTCTTGTCGCGGCACTTCTTTTCGGCTGCGCGGGAGACACGCTTCTCATCTTTGACGGATTTCTACCGTTTGTAGGAGGGATGGCGGCGTTCCTGACCGGTCACGTTTTCTATATGATCCTTTTCGGCGGCAAGTCCTGGAAGGGCCTCACGCTGAAGACCTGGATACTCTCCTGTATCGCCATGGCCGCTTTCACCGGAGCGCTTATCGTTCTCATCGGCGTGAAAGGGGAGATGCTCGTCCCGATGTGCGTCTATGGATTCGCCCTGATGCTGCTAATCTTCTCCACGCTCTCGGGAGCGGTCCGCTTCCGTAGCGGGGCCTGGTGGGTCGCCCTTTTGGGAGCTGTTTTGTTCACTTTCTCCGATTCCCTCATCGCCATCGGCACCTTCGGCGGCGATTTTGCCGGCCGCGAATTCCTCGTGATGCTGACATACATCACAGCCCAGAGTCTTCTTGCCTGCGCCGCCAACGCCATCGGCGGAGCCAGCGTCATCAGCAGCTGTCCGAAGCGTGGGCCGATTATGACGTAGCAGTTAAACAGACACCAGTCTCCGAAAACATACCCGACAAGAGCCGACAGGCTGAGCCAAAACCAGGTTCAGCCGGAGGTGTTTGTAGAATATATCCGTTGAATCAGGATCATTGTCCTGAGCGGTCGCTGCCGCGCATATGCATAGCAACGGCAATATGATTATTGTCTTTTTCATTCTAACGGGTTGAAATTCTATTTCTTCCCGAAAATATAGACATCGCCTTCTCTACGGTCGTACAACGCGATATGGCCGCTTTCGCCATCCTCTTCCCTGCATCAAAGGCTTTCTTGAGGTCTTCCGCCCAATGTCCGTCTCGCCATTCGTGCTTGGCTTGTTCGGAAAATCTTACCCATGTCGCTTTGATATTAAACCGGTCCACGAAGCAGGGCATAAAACCCCAGGTGCTTTCAAGGATGGTTACATAACCTCAAGCTTCGGCTTCACGGGATCTGTCAGGCGAATGATACGGTCCCTTTCGACAGAGACTACACCCTTTACCGCACGGAAATAACTGATTGCTTCCTTGATATCGCTGCCATCCGGAATCTTTATGGCCATGCCGGGAATTATGCTGTAGTCGTAGATGATTTCGGCGTTATATTCTTTGACCGCTTTCATCAGAGGTTCTTTTCCGACATCTTCAGAATACATAATGATAAGCCGGTCCGGAGCATAATCCTCTCCCCGGTCCTCGCTGGTGATGATTTGAGTCTCCAGGGGCTGCGCCACCTTCCTGCCCGTGCCGCAGGACACAAGCGAGAGTAAGGCGAATATGTATAGCAAGTAGAATCTCACGCTATCTGATGAAATGCATGGGAGCCCAGGGCTCATCTCCGCGGCCGGGTGCCGGCTTCCCTCCGGTTGCTTTCAGCCGAGGGCTCCCGTTGATAATAAGTACCTTCATTTCTTATTGTTTTTCGTTCCGGCAAATAATCTGACTCACGAAGATAATGAAATTTCCCGATTTCCTGCAGATTGAGATGGGGAGTATGATTTGTCCTTTCGACGACATTACTGCGATTTTTGTATATTCGTGGGAAATTTCTGACTTTTACTGTGAATATGCAGGAAAATGACGGAAAGTGCATCTTCGGTGTGGTCACTTGTATAATTTATTCAGTATGAGAGTCGTCAGACTTGGAATAATTGCAGGAATCCTGCTGCTCACAGGCGGGATTATGCATTCGCAGACCGTTGTCTCCGTAGATCCGGAGACGGTTGTCGGTCCCGTCAAGCTTATGAATGCCGCCAACAACGGCCCCGTGGATGAGAATATGGAATCCTACAAGGCGCTCCGCATCCCGTATGCGAGAACGCATGACACTCCTGACGGAGGCTCTTATGGCGTACATCTGATTGATATAACTGCCGTTTTCCCGGATTTCAAGGCCAATCCCGACAACCCGGGGTCCTACGATTTTACAAACAGCGACGTGGTGCTTCTGGATATGCAGAAGGCCGGGACCAGGCCGTTCTACCGTCTGGGCCAGACCATAGAGCACCACAAAAAGAAATACGGCATTTACCCGCCGAAAAATTACAAAAAGTGGGCAAGGATATGCGAGCACATAATCCGCCATTACAATGAAGGCTGGGCCGATGGTTACCACATGGGCATCGAGTACTGGGAAATCTGGAACGAACCGGACCTGGACCAGCCGGACGGGCGTTGGAAGACAGATCCACGCACCTGGGCCGGAACAATGGAGGAGTTTGACAAGCTTTATGTAATTACGGCAAAGCATCTCAAGAAGTGTTTCCCCTCCTTGAAAATCGGTGGCCCAGCAATGGCAAATCCGCGCAAGTACGGTCCGGATTTTCTGGATTATGTCAAGGCTGCAGATGCGCCACTGGACTTTTTCTCCTGGCACATGTATCACAGGAGGCCGGTGCGCATGTCGGAAGATGCCCGCTTCGTCCGTGAACTCCTTGACGAAAAAGGATTCAATGATGTCGAATCCATTCTCAACGAATGGAACTATGTGCGCAGCTGGGAAGAAACCGACTTTTACAGCAAACGTGTACGTGCAGGCGTAAAGGGCGCCGCTTTCGTTGCCGGCGTCATGATTGAGTGCCAGAATGCTCCGGTGGACATGCTCATGTATTATGACCTTCGTCCCCACACCTCCTACAACGGCGCTTTCGCTCCCTATACCTATGATATATGGCCTTCATACTGGCCCCTGTACTACTGGGCCGAACTTCTAGATTACGGCACACAGGTCCTGTCCGTCTGCGAGAATGAAGACATCTATACCTGCGCCGCATCTTCCGGTGATGGAAAGGGAGTCCGCCTTCTCGTAACAAGGTATTACAAAGATGACGCTCCCGTACCCCCGCGCGAGGTCAGTATCAGCCTCCCGGACGGATGGCAGGTTACAAGTGTCATGATTACGGATTCCGAAGGCCTGGACCGTAGTATTCCGCCCGGCAACGCCCTTACTCTGGAATCCAATGCAATTGCGTTGCTTGAGATTGGCAAGCATTGATTTGCATTTAATTTCCAAATCATTAGTGTCCACTAAAAATATGGCCGGGATTGTTGTGATATAAAAAAAGTTTATATCGCAGCGTTGAGTTAGCCGCAAATGTAATCCAAAAGGACTTCAGACAGGATATAAGCCTATATGGTTACCGTGAAGTTGTAGATCTTGCCGTTTTCGAGAGGGAGTTTGGAGGTTATTGTCTTGCGCATGTCGCATTCAGGGAACACGGTGACCGAATTCCGGCGTTCTTCCTCGTCATCGTAATAGTTGCCGCCGAATTGGAAGCATAGTTCGTACCCTGCCTCGAGGTCCTTGTCGAAGCGGACTGGCACGAAGAAAGTCTTTTCGACAACATCTTCATCCATCAACGTGAGATCGCTATTATTGCCGGAATCTAGCAGATAATAGTCCTGCGGTCCTCTCTCGATTGTGAAGGGAGTCCCCGTATAGCTTTCGGTGGTCACATCAATGCCGGAGAGCCGGACAAAGACCGGATCACCATTCACGCCCCACTCTTCCTCTTCTTCAGCGTCGGGATCCACGCACTTGATGCGGATGGAATTGATCCTTGCCTGGTCGAAAGGCGAACCGGGAGGCGCCTCGTACGGGAAATTCCTGAGGGTCACCTCAATGCGGAACACGGCGAACATATGCCTGAAGTGCACGTAGATGTCGCCGCCCTCGGATAAACCCACATCGCCCAACATCAGATCGACGTCAGAAATTGATGTAGGATCATCGTGCTGCAGAGCACCCGAAGCGGTCGAAAGGTTTCTCATGTATATGGTCGGAGAGCCGTGCCTCACGCCATCGAAGATCGAATTGCCAGCGTACGAGTCCACCGACGGATACAGGCAGATGACCCTGTCACCTTCGTTCCCGGTCCAGGTTCCGCTGAATTCCGCTATTTTGCGACCTGCCTCCCCGTAAGAAACGAACTCATCGACGGCCGTTTGCTTTCCGTGTCGTATTCATAAAGCGTCTTTGTGCCCGTCGGAGCGACGACGGACGCCTGGATCGTCATCGGGACGCCTGCCTTCTTTTCGACCGGCGTCTTATGGCAGGCGCTTATCAGCGCAGCCGCGCAGGCCGTAATTATAATACTCGTTATGATGCGTTTCATCTTGCAGACAATTAATGGGTTAAAAATCCATATCCCAGCCGTGCTCCATATCAGGGACCTCCCCGGTATGATTACAGACAATGCCTTCCAACCTGACCTCAGTGACCCTCATCACGGGTGGTTCATAAGTAATTTTGCGTAAATCTTCCATTAGTTGCGTGAATAACGTCTAAAAGTAGACACGATTAAATCGTCGTTCAATACTAGTAAATAAATTTGTTAAAAATAATCTGATTCTAAATCAGAATACTAAGATACAAAAACTCTTTGGTATTAGCAAGCGAGGGAAGAATAATGTGCAACTAATAAATACAGAAGTTGTTGCTGGAAATATCTCGGGGGAAAGCCGATAGAATGATAACGGAGATAGCGTGGGATTATACGAGACAGACGCTGGGAGATACCGACACGATCAAAGGAGAATTCGATACCGCCTATGATGCCGCCGATGAAGAGGAATGGTGGAGAAATAAGTACTTTGCGAATGTGTCTTAAGATTGATTACAGGCTCTATGTTGATGTAGAGCCTGTTTTTATAGGCGCTACTTCCCGCTCAGCAGGCTGTCGACCTGGCGGGCGATGGGAAGGTTCTCGTTCAGGGAATCAACCTCGATAGCAGGGCTCTCGAAATCAAATGGATTCAATATCTCATCCTCGTAGTTATCGGCAGCGCCCAGGTTGTCCGTAAAGGTCATGACTTCTTTTTCCAAAATGCCGATGAGACGCATGTTGTTACGGTTTTCCATACGAAAGTTGGCAATTTGATAGCGGAGTGTTCTTCTCAAATTGTGGATTTCTTTGAGACTGCTTCTTACTTCATCATTACGCAGGCACTTTTCCACAAATGAATTGCCGGGATAATTGGCCGGATGGACTTTAATATCAACTGCCGATGACGCAATCTCCAGCACTCTTTGATTATACTCCTCTTCCAGAGAATTCATTTCAGAGAAACACCATCCCACATTGTCGATGAATTTGAAATTTCCCATGTTTTTCCAAGTGTCGATATGGCTGCTGAAAATCGTTTCTGCGGTTCTGTCGTGGGTGATGACGCCCAGTGCGCGAACATCTTTAAACGTATCGATCAATGGTTCGTCGCCTAATCTGGCCACATCTTCAATGGGAAGATTCAGCAGCCAGGTGGCGACACTGTCTTGGTGAGCCGTAAATTTCTCAAGTTCCTCAAGGTCGCGAACAAACGACTCGATGCTGCCCATCACCATCAGCGCCGTGAGTTTGCGCTCCTGCTTCTGCCTGACGTGGTTGATGATTCCGGTCGTACCGAAAGTCAGGATAATGGATAAAGTAGTTTAGTACAAATATAACGAGTTTTCACGATGGCGACAAATGAAAATCCGGCTCTTTCTCCAGAGATTCTTCTGAAATGATGTGATTTAGGAATAATTGGAAATTCCGACGGAAAGTGACCCGCCGGTCTTGAAAGGGAAATCCTAAACAGAATGCAGGCTAGAGCGGTTTTTCCCTTCTCAGCCTGCATTTCTTGTTTTGATGAGATGAAGAATCCGGGTGGGTCAATCAACTGCGGACAACCCGGGTCCTTTCACTGCGGGGTCGTTAACAATTATCGAACCAATTTTGACGATTTTAGGGCCGTGTATCTATTTGGTATTCAGGTAGATATTGGGTAATATTCATAAACGGCTCGCCAAGTTTTTTTGAATACATAAAAAGCTCCTGGTTTGATAATGTATCGTAAAATGAGTATGTTTGTTATGATAAATCGAAATTTACATCAACCATATGACCAACATCACCAAACTCCTTTGCTTAGGCCTCTGCCTCTGTGCAGTTGCCTGCGTAAACCCGTCACAGAAAGCGTCTGACACTGAATTTACCGACAGCGTAGCCGAGGCTCTCGCATGTGGTGGACAAATCGACCTGGACCAGCTCCAGTGGACCAGAGAGCCTGCTGCCTGTGAAATGAATGACGGTGTCATCTCCATTACTACGGCCCCTCACACGGACCTTTGGCAGCGGATATACTACCATTTCAGGAACGATAATGCCCCGGTGCTTCAGATGAAGACCAGGGAGAAGTTCTTCAGCT
>CADAXR010000113.1 GCA_902791945.1 uncultured Bacteroidia bacterium | reverse complement strand
TACGAGAAAACGCTAATAAAATCTATAACCATGAAAGAGAAAATCCAGGAAAAATTCAGGACTCTGTTCGGGCAGGACGGTGAACTTTTCGCATCTGCCGGCCGTATCAACCTCATCGGCGAGCACACCGACTACAACGGCGGCTACGTCTTCCCCGGCGCGATTGACAAGGGCATAATCGCCGAAATTAAGCTCAACGGCAGCGACAAGGTCAAGGCCTACTCCATCGACTATGACGAGTACGTCGAGTTCGGGCTCGGCGAGGAGGACAAGCCCTCGCAGGGATGGGCGTCCTACATTTTCGGCGTCTGCCGCGAGACTCTCAAGAGGGGCGGCAAGGTGGAAGGATTCGACACCGTGTTCGCAGGGGATGTCCCCCTCGGAGCCGGCCTCTCGTCCTCCGCTGCCCTGGAGAGCACCTTTGCCTATGCGCTCAACTATCTGTTCGCCAACGGCATCGACAAGTTCGAACTCGCCAAGATAGGCCAGTCCACCGAGCACAACTACTGCGGCGTCAAGTGCGGCATCATGGACCAGTTCGCCTCCATCTTCGGACAGCAGGGCAAGCTCATCCGCCTCAACTGCAAGACCCTGGAATACAAATACTTCCCGTTCAACCCCGAGGGCTACAAGCTCGTCCTCATCGACTCCTGCGTCAAGCACGAGCTCGCTTCCAGCGCCTACAACAAGCGCCGCGCTTCCTGCGAGAACGCCGCCGCCGCGATCAGGAAGAACCACCCCGAAGTCGAGTTCCTCTCCGACGCGAAGAGGGTGTGGCTCGACGAGGTGCGTGACGAGATTCCCGAGGAGGACTTCCTCCGCGCGGAGTACGTCATCGGCGAGGTCCAGAGGGTTCTCGACGTCTGCGACGCCCTCGAAAGGGGCGACTACGAGACCGTCGGCGAGATGATGTACCAGACCCACTTCGGCCTCTCGAGGCTCTACGAAGTGAGCTGCGAAGAGCTCGATTTCCTCAACAAGCTTGCCCGCAAGTGCGATGTGACCGGCTCCCGCGTCATGGGCGGCGGCTTCGGCGGCTGCACCATCAACCTCGTGAAGGACGAGCTCTACGACGGCTTCATCGCCGCCGCCAAGGAGCAGTTCGAGGCGAGGTTCGGCCACGCCCTCAAGGTCTATGACGTGGTCATTTCCGACGGCGCCAGAAAGCTGTAATGACCATCCAGTCGACAGTGCAGGTCCGGTGCGGACACTGCGGTAAGTCCTACGAAGCGGAGATTTATTCCGCGATAGACGTTTCTTCGGACCCGGACCTCAAGGAGAAGGTCCGGGACGGAAGCGTCTTTCTTCTTGAATGCCCCCACTGCGGAACGAAAGCCCTTGGCAAAGGGGAGATGCTCTACATCGACCCGGAGGCGAAGCAGTTCTTCTCGCTTGTCCCGGCCGGTTTCCCGGGGGGAAGCCCCGAGGACCCGACAGGCCGTTATGCCGACTACACCACCCGCCTCGTGCGGACTCCCGGTGAACTCATTGAGAAGATCTGCATCTTCGACGCCGGGCTGGACGATGCCGCCGTGGAGATGCTCAAGTTCGTGACTGCGCAGGACTTAGACGGCGAGCCGGAAGGGACGCTGCGCTTCCTCTGCCTCAACGGAGCGGACAACGACCTCGTGTTCACCTTCCCCTCCGGCGGGGAGATGCATACCGTCTCGGTCGGATTCAGCGCCTATGAAGACTGCGCGGCGATGATCCGCCGCAACGGTGACCTCCTTCCGAAGGGCCTGTTCCCCGAGATCAATGCCGCCTGGATAGACTCTTTCATGAAATAGTGTAATAAAACCTGAGATGAACGCAAAGAAACTTTTGACCGAAGACTGGCTTGCCGTCTGGATCGGTTTTATCGTAATTGCCGTCGGCGTCCTCGCCGTGCTCACCGGCTGGTTCGATTTTTCGGCCCTCAAATTCTCCACCTGGACTCTCGGCGAAAAACTCTCCGAAGCGCAGGCCGCCAAAGCTGTCGGCCTCGGCGCCCAGATGGGCTCGTGGGTGTTCTGGAGGAAAACCCTCGTGACCATCCTGGTCCTCGGAATCCTCTTTTCCTGCGGAGTAAAGCTCCAGGGCGGGGAGCTGAAAAAGTACATCCCTGCCTTCCTGACGCTGTTTGTCATAGCATTTGTCGTGAGGCTCATCAGCGCGGAGTTTACCCTCAACCGTTATCTCGAGTGGGCCTTCTGGGCTCTCCTTGTGGGCCTTCTGATATCGAATACCGTCGGTGTCCCGGCCTGGCTCAAGCCGGCCATACGGACCGAGTTCTACATCAAGACCGGTCTTGTCATCATGGGCTTCTCGGTGCTGTTTTCCAACATCGCGAAGTTCGGGCTCTACGGCCTCGGCATCGCGTGGATAGTGACCCCGGTGGTCATCATCTTCATGTGGTGGTTCGGAACCAGGGTGCTCAAGATGGACAACAAGCCGATGGTGATAACCCTCGCCTCCGCGACTTCCGTCTGCGGCACGAGCGCCGCAATCGCGACCGGAGCCGCCTCCGGCGCCAAGAAGGATGATCTTTCGATAGCGATATCCATCTCGATCATCTTCACCATCCTCATGATGGTGTTCGAGCCCATGATCATCAAGGCCTGCGGGATGAGCCAGCTTATGGGCGGTGCCCTCATCGGCGGCACCGTGGACTCGACCGGCGCGGTAGTTCTCGCCGGCAACGCCCTCGGCGCTGAAGCCGAGCAGGCTGCAGTCCTCGTCAAGAGCATCCAGAACATCCTGATCGGATTCATCGCCTTCTTCGTGGCGCTGTTCTTCGCGACCCGCGTGGACAGGACCGGGACCCAGAGGGTCGGGGCGGTCGAGATATGGAACCGTTTCCCGAAGTTCATCATCGGGTTCTTCGTGGCTTCGCTCGTGGCCTCGTTCATAGTGCTCCCGCTGACAAGCGGAGCCGACGTCAAGGCCATCAACGGCGTGCTGGACCAGTACAAGAACTGGGCGTTCGTGCTCGCCTTCACCTCCATCGGCCTCGACACCAACTTCAAGGAGATCGCAAAGAGCATGCAGGGAGGCAAGGTCCTCTGGCTCTACATCGTGGGCCAGACTTTCAATATCCTCCTTACGCTGTTCGCCGTCTGGTTCCTTCTCTCCGGAGTGGTCTTTGACGTGCCGCAGCTCGACCTGTTCAAATAGTGGCATCCCGGAAGGAAAAGCTGCTCAGGGCGCTGACAATTGCAGTGGCCGTCGTCACAGTGGCGACGGCCCTGTACATTATGGCCTTCCGCCTCGGCCTTTCCGACAAATTCGATTTCGGCGCCGGCGCGTACTTCTACGCCGACCACCCGGAGCTTCAGGACGCCGCCGAGACCGCGTCCTACACCTCCTCCGTCCCGAAGTGGCTCTACTACGTCCTCTTCTTCGGATGGGGCTACCTCATGTGGCGCCTATGGGTGTGGATTGATAATCGCGGAAAATGATTAAATTTGTGGGTTAAAAGAAATTTTTATGAAAAAGTACGTTTGCACAATCTGCGGGTACGTCTATGACCCTGAGGTCGGCGACCCTGACAGCGGAATAGCCCCCGGCACCGCTTTCGAAGATATTCCTGAAGACTGGGTCTGCCCTCTTTGCGGGGTAGGCAAGGACATGTTCGAACCGGAAGCGTAGAGACTATGTACAGGACACATACTTGTGGGGAGCTCCGCATAGGGAATGCGGGGCAGAAAGTCACTCTCGCCGGCTGGGTGCAGCGCAGCCGCAGGCTCGGAGGCATGACGTTCATCGACCTGCGTGACCGTTACGGCATCACGCAGCTGGTCGTTGAGGCGGACGCGGAGCCGGCGCTCGTCGAGGCCGCGACCTCCCTCGGGCGTGAATATGTCATTCAGGTCACGGGAGAGGTGCTGGAGCGCCAGAGCAAGAACCCCAAGATGCCTACGGGTGAGATAGAGATAAAGGTAGCCTCCATCAATATCCTCAACAAGAGCGTGACGCCTCCGTTCACGATCGAGGACGAGACCGACGGCGGCGAGGACATCCGCGCCAAGTACCGCTACCTCGACCTTCGCCGTGCGCCGCTGCGCAGGGCCCTGGAGCTTCGCCACCGCGTCGCCCACGAGGTGAGAAACTACCTCGATTCCAAGGGCTTCATGGAGATAGAGACTCCGTATCTGATAAAATCGACGCCGGAAGGCGCGCGCGACTTCGTCGTGCCGTCGAGGATGAACCCCGGGCAGTTCTACGCCCTGCCGCAGTCACCCCAGACCTTCAAGCAGCTGCTGATGGTGGCGGGCTACGACCGCTACTTCCAGATCGTCCGATGCTTCCGCGACGAGGACCTTCGGGCCGACCGCCAGCCGGAGTTCACGCAGATCGACTGCGAGATGAGCTTCGTGGAGCAGGAGGATGTGCTTCAGACTTTCGAGGGGATGATGAGGACGCTTTTCAAGAATGTTCTCAATGTCGAAGTGCCCGATCCGCTTCCCAGGATGAGCTGGTACGACGCCATGGATTTCTACGGCTCCGACAAGCCGGACATCCGTTTCGATATGAAGCTCCACGAGGTCACGGCCCTTGTCCAGGGCCACGGCTTCGGAGTGTTCGACAGCGTGCCGTATGTCGGCGCGATTGCCGTGCCCGGAGCGGCCGAGTGGTCCCGCAAGGAGCTTGACGCCCTCACGGAGTGGGTCAAGCGCCCGCAGGTCGGGGCGAAAGGCCTTGTGTATGTGAAGCTGGGCGGTGACGGATCCGTTAAGTCGTCCGTCGATAAATTCTACAGCCCTGAGGACCTGAAGGCCGTGGCTGACGCCTGCGGTGCGGCTGCCGGCGACCTTCTCCTTATCCTCTGCGGCGAGAAGAGGAAGACGCAGACTCAGCTCGGCGTTCTCCGCCTCGAACTCGGCGGCCGTCTCGGCTTCCGCGACCCGAAAGTGTTCGCGCCGCTGTGGATAGTGGACTTCCCGCTTCTGGAGTGGGACGACGAGACACAGCGCTTCTACGCTATGCATCACCCGTTCACGGCGCCGAAGCCCGAGCACCTGGACCTCTTCTACTCCGACCGCAAGGAGGATCTCGAGAAGGTCTGCGCCAACGCCTACGACTTTGTCCTCAACGGCAACGAGCTCGGCGGCGGTTCCATCCGTATCCACGACGCCGCGATGCAGAAGAGGATGTTCGAAGTCCTCGGCATAGGCGAGGAGGAGGCGGACTACAAGTTCGGCTTCATCATCAACGCCTTCAAGTTCGGCGCGCCGCCCCACGGCGGACTCGCCTCTTCGGCGGGCAGGACTCCATCCGTGACTACATCGCATTCCCGAAGAACAACCAGGGCCGCGACGTGATGATCGATTCGCCTTCCGCGATCGACGATGCGCAGCTCGACGAGCTGCAGATCAGGCTGGACCTCAAGCAGCAGTAGGCCATGCCCGACTACCGGAAATTCTTCTCGGACGACGTCCCGTCCTTCATGAGGTCTCCCGTCAGGGAGATCTTCAGGAAGGTGGACCTTTCGGCGATATACTCTTTCGCCGGAGGATATCCGTCCGCGGAGACGTTTCCGCTGGACAGGATGCAGGATCTTGCCGGGGCAGTGGCCCGGAAATACGGCGCCAAGGCACTGCAGTACGGCGCGACTCAGGGCGTCCCGGAACTCCGGGAGGCCGTCGCCGCCCGCTGCGGGGTTCCTGTAGGCAACGTACAGATTACCACTTCCTCCCAGCAGGGGATAGACGTCTGCGCCAGAGTTTTCCTGAATCCCGGAGACGTTGTCCTCACGACCTCCCCTACGTATCTCGGAGCCATCCAGTCGTTCCGTTCCTACCGGGCGGAAATCGTCTCCGGGGAGCTTCCGGAAGGGAAGAAGGCTAAGTTTTTCTACGTTATTCCGGACTTTTGCAACCCCTCCGGCGAGACGATGAGTCTCGCGGAGAGGGAGGCGCTTGTCGAAAGGGCCCGCAGGGAGGACTTCCTGATTGTTGAGGACAGCCCCTACCGCGAGCTCCGCTACAGCGGGGAGCCTCTTCCGACTATATATTCGCTGGCCCCGGAAAGGACGCTGCATCTCGGCAGTTTCTCGAAAATCTTCGCCCCGGGCCTCCGGCTCGGCTGGATGCTCGGCCCGGAAGAGCTCCTGGAGCAGATATATGTCTGCAAGCAGGCGCTCGACCTGTGTCCGCCGGTCTTCGACCAGTACGTCGCGGCGGAATTTCTCTCGAGCGGCGAGCTGGACCGCAATCTGGCTTCTACCGTCGCCCTTTACCGGCGCAAACGGGACCTGATGCTTTCGCTGCTGGAGAAGTACATGCCGGAAGGGGTGTCCTGGACACACCCGGACGGCGGTCTTTTCCTATTTGTCACTCTGCCGGAAGGGGTGGACACGGTGGCGATGTACGACGAGGCCCTTTCGGCCGGAGTCGCCTACGTCGCCGGTTCGTTCTTCTTCACTGACGGCTCCCACCGGAACACCATGAGGCTCAACTTCTCCTTCATGGATGAAGGGAGGATGGAGCCCGGCATAGAACTTCTTTCCCGCATAATATCTTCAGCCATATGGAAAAAATCACATTGAAAGGCTGCGGCACCGCCCTTCTGACCCCCTTCAAGGGGCAGTGGGTCGATTACGACGCTTTCGCCGCGAGCGTTGACCGGCAGATCGAGGCCGGGATACATTTCCTCGTACCCCTCGGGACGACCGGGGAGACGCCCTGCCTTTCCCTCGAGGAAAGGGTGGAGGTCCTGAAGATAGCTAAGGCCCACAGCGCCGGAAGGCCGGTCGTCGTGGGCGGCGGGACCAACTCCCTCGCCGGGACGGTCTCCAGCATGAAGTCCCTCGAGCGCTATGGCGCCGATGCGTTCCTCATAGTGGTGCCCTACTACAACAAACCGACCCAGGACGGCCTCTACGCCTATTTCAAGGAGGTTGCGGCCGCGACGTCGAAGCCGATAGTGATATACAACGTCCCCGGGAGGACGGGAGCGAACATCGAGGCCGACACGGTCGTCCGCCTTGCGGAGGACGTGCCGAACATCGTCGCCGTGAAGGAGGCTTCGGGACGCTATGCCCAGATAAGCAGCATTATCCGCCGCGCACCGGAAGGATTTTCGGTGCTCAGCGGCAACGACGACGAGACCCTGTCGCTGATGGCGACGGGTGCCTCCGGCGTCATCTCCGTGGCTTCCAACATAGCCCCGGCAGAGATGGTCGCGCTTACTGAAGCGCTGCTCGCCGACAACATGCCGATGGCCCGCGCCCTTCATCACAAGCTCTCCCCGCTCTTCCACGCCCTTTTCGTGGAGAGCAACCCCATCCCGGCGAAGGCGGCGGCTTCCCTCCTCGGTCTTATGAGCAATACACTCAGGCTTCCCCTCGTCCCCGCTTCCGAAAAGACCACACTCCTTATGGAGCGTGTCCTGGCCGGGCTGAAAGTTTAAGGCAATGGATCTCTCGCTTTTCAGGGAAATACTGTCCGTCGACTCCACTAGCGGGCGCGAAAGGGAGCTCTCTGAGCTGCTGGCGCGTCGGCTTGAGGCCCCTTCGCTCGAGCGCTTCGAGGTCGGCGACGGGACCGAGAACCTGCTTTTCAGCTGGGGCGAGCCATCGGTAGTGTTCTGCACGCACATGGACACCGTGCCGCCGTACATCCCTCCGACATTCCTGGAGGACAGGGTCTGCGGACGCGGCGCCTGCGATGCCAAGGGGCAGATTTTCGCGATGTACTCGGCGTGCAAGGCGCTGGAGGCGTCCGGCTGCAGCGGCTTCGGCCTGCTGCTCCTCTCCGGCGAGGAGACCGGCTCCTGGGGCGCCAAGGCCTTTGCGAGGACTCCCTTCCGGGCTCCTTTCCTCATTGTCGGCGAACCCACTGAAAACCGCATGGTCAGCCGCAGCAAAGGGACGAAGTCCTTCGGGCTCCGTTTCAAGGGCGAACCCTTCCACTCCGGCTACCCCGAGTTCGGCGTCAGCGCCGTCGAACTCTTCATAGACTTCATGAACGACCTCCACGCCTTCGTAAAGAATTTGTCATTTCGACCGAGCGAAGCGAGTGGAGAAATCTTGACCTGCAACGTCGGCCTCCTCCACAGCGACAACCCGCAGAACGTGCTCTCTCCGGAGCTCACGTGCCGGATCTATTTCCGGACGACGGCGGAGACCGACGAGGCCGTGACGGAGTGGATGGCCCGGCCGCGTGAG